>JACQAX010000184.1 GCA_016194795.1 Deltaproteobacteria bacterium
ATGTCGATCGTGGCGCAGGCGCGGCCGTCGGCGCCCATTTTCGTGTCCTTGAAGAAGGTCTTCGGCTGCTTGTCGGGCTTCTCTTCGCCGATCACCGCCTTGAACTGGAGCGTGACGTCCATTCCCGCGGGCAGCGCTTTGCCGTCTTTCACGACGGGGCCGCAGATCTCGACGAAGCTATAGTAATAAGAGAGGTCGCTGTCGAACTCCGTCGAGCCCTCGCCGAAGCCGCCGCACCCGGCGAAGCCGAGGAGCGCCGAGCCCAGCAGACCGATCGCGAGCATGAGCTTGAATCGGATCATATCTCTCTCCCATCATCTCTAAGGACTACTCTTCTCTACGGATAACTATTGCAACGCTCGTGCCCCGCGGTTCCGGGCGCGGGGTCGGAACCCCATTCGTTTCGAGGGCTTTCGCTGCAAGATTCGGCCGCGGTGGCTTGAAAAACCGCAGCCGGCGCGCGCACCGCCTAATCCTTGGAAGGCTGTCGAAACCTTCGACGTGTTTCGGAGGGCCGTGGGACGGTTTTCGGGGAATTTGAGGGGGTTAGCTCCTGGCACATCGGTTGCTCTAGTGCCGTCGAGATTTCCTATGAAGAAGCTGAAGCAGGCACTTCTCATCGCAGCACTCTTTCTTCCGGTGGTGGCCGCGCACGCCGCCGACGAGGCGATCTTTCCGGCCGAGCTCGTCACGCCCCCGATCGACGTCAGGATGGACGTCGATACCACCGAAGATCCCGACCTGCCGTTTCAGGCCAACCACAAGCTCGGCGGCACGATCTCGGCCGACAACGCATCGGTGATCGGCAGCGACGGCCGGGCCGCGGCCCTGGTGGGGGTCGGTACGTCGGCGATGGGGATCAAGATTCTCAAGAAACGCTGGCTCCTCGAGTTCAGCTACCTGCTTTCGGCGCAGGCGGGCCTGGCCACCGCCAACAGCGACAAGGATCCGAAAGGGTACGTCGCCGGCGGAATGGCCGAGGCGCGCGCCGCGATCGGCTACGTCGTCCCGACGACCGACAACTGCCACATCCTGTTCTCGGTGGCCGGGGGGGCGCTCGCCGCCGGGGTGGCCTCCGTGCCGGTGGGCAAGGAGCCGACCAAGTGGGCCGCGGGCGAGATCGAAGGCAGCCTCCAGGCGCAACCCGGCTACGTCTGCCAGTTCGGCGAGGTGACCGCGCTCGTCGGCTTCGTCGGCGGCGCCGCGATCGCGTACTTCCCGCAGGAGGAAGTCGATCCGCACTTCTTCTCGCAGCTCGGCGGCAAGTTCGGCTTCTATTACTCCGACAAGTTCGCGGGCGTCGTCGAGGTGACCCGCAACAAGGCGATCGACGGCTCGCAGGACAGCTTCATCGAAGCCCGCGCCGTGCTGCGCCTGCGCGTCTACCATCGCGAAAGAGAGTCGAGCAAGGCGATCGTCCTGAAAGACGTCTATCTCGAGGGCGGCGTGCGAGCCATCGACGGGCGCTTCGAGGGCGCCGACGGAAAGCTGCACAACGACTCGATCACGTTCATGCCCGAGAACAAGCTCATCTTCTATTTCTGAAGCAGCAGGATGCCGCTCGACTTGCGCGCCAGGCCCAACGGCGAGATTTTCTCGGCCGCGCGCACGAGCGGTCCCAGCGGCAGGTCGCGCTTGAGGCGCCCCGCGTGCTCGACCAGGGGAAGGTACTCGCGCGTCTTCCAGCCGCGATTCGAGAAAAACCTCAGCCCTTCTTCGCTGAAGAAGCGGAACTGCGAGTCGGCGCGGCCGAGCACGCGCCGCCAGACGACGTTGAGCACTTTGAGCAGCCGTTCGTCGACGTAGTCCTGCATCCAGAACGCCAGGCCCGGCTGCGCGAGCAGATCGGCGGCCAGCCCCTCGACCTGGTCGACGGTAAGATACATCAAGATGCCTTCGGTCAGCACGAGCGCGCGCCGAAGCTCGCCGCCCAGGCGCTTGAGGAGGCGCTCGCGCTCGTCGTCGCGCGCGAGGTCGAGCCTCAGGCGCTCGAGGCGGCAGACGGGTGTTTGCCCGGCGAGCTTGGCCTCCTTATAATCGGTGATCCCGGGCAGGTCGACCTCGATCCAGCGAAAGTCGGCGGGCAGATCGAGGCGGTAGGGTCGGGTATCGAGGCCGGCGGCGAGGTTGACGACGCCGTCGAGGCGCTCCTCGCGAACGAGCCTCAGGATGACGTCGTCGATGAGCTTGGTCCGGACGACGACGGCCCAGCCCACGAACGGCGTGCCGCCGGGCATGGCCTCGGCCATGCCGCGCCCGGCTTCGCCGGCCAGAAGGGCCGCGAAGGGGTCGTTGAAGAGCGCGTCCGGCCGTTCGCTCTCGAGGGCGCGATAAACGGCGACCCAGCGGGCCGTGTCCGAGATGTGTTCGATCATTCCGGTGCCTTACTTGATGGTGCAATGCATTGTAAATGGGGTAGGGCGAGCAGTCGTTTCGAGCGTCGGAGAAAATTCTTTTGTCAATCAGCGCGATCACCCCTAGAACTAAGGGTGTGACCACCCGCAAGACCATCATGATCATCGAAGACGAGCCGGCGATCTGCGACCTGCTCAAGCGCGTGCTTGAGCTCGAGGGTTACGATACGATGGTCGCGCCGAATGGCCAGGCCGCCATCGAGCTGCTCAAGACCGGCCCGAAGCCGTGCCTCATCCTGCTCGACAACATGATGCCGGTCATGTCGGGCACCGAGTTCATCAAGACGATCAGCCAGGATCATCTCATCGCGACGATTCCGGTGGCGATGGTTTCGGCCTACGAAGAGCCGGCCAACGTCGGCCACGCGAAGGCCTTCATCAAAAAGCCGATCGACTTCGATGCGCTCCTCAAGTTCGTCAAAGAGTGGTGCGGTTAGCTTGTGAGGCTCGTCGCGCTCGTCTGCCTCTTTTTTTTCGCCGCGCCGGCAAGCGCGCGCGCGACCGAGCTTGATCCGTCGAAGATCGACCGGGTCGCGGCCTCGAAGCACTGGCTGCGGCTGCTCCATTACAAGACGAGCTGGTTTCTCAAGACCCGCTCGCTCGTCGACGGCCCCGAGTTCTTCTTCTCGCCCACGGGCAAGACCGACGCGAAGGCCGAGCTCCTCGCCACCGTCGAGGCTTTTTCCAAAGACATCAAGACGGGCCGGCTCAAGCAACATCCCCAATGCGCCTTCCCTGAGCGTTTTCGCTATCTCAAGCGCGAGCTCGCGCCCGCCCTCGACGCGATCAAGACCGTCGCTTGCCCGCTGCTCGACGAGTACGTCGAGAAGTTCCACGCGAAATCCGCGACGCTCGTTTTTTCGAGCGCGTTTCCCAACAACCCGGGCTCGATGTTCGGCCACACCTTTCTCAGAATCAACTCGACCGAATCAGACGACAAGAAGAAGAAAAATGACCTGCTCGACTACGGCATCAGCTACGCGGCGTCGGTGCCGCCGACCGACAACGGCTTCCAGTTCGCCATCCTCGGGATGGGAGGCGGCTACCTCGGCGCGTTCACCGTCATGCCGTACTACGCGAAGGTCAACGAGTACTCGAACTCCGAGAGCCGCGACCTCTGGGAATACGACCTCGACCTGACGCCCGCGCAGACCGAGACGATCGTGCGCCACGTCTGGGAGCTCGAGACGAACTCGTGGTTCGACTACTACTTCTTCGACGAGAACTGCTCCTACATCCTGCTCTCGCTGCTCGAGGTGGCCCGCGACGACTGGGACCTCACCGACTTCGCCATCTACGTCATCCCGGGCGAGACGGTGAAAAAGATCGCGCAGGTTCCGGGCGCGGTCGTCGACGTGAAGTTCCGCCCGTCGCTCCGCAAGCGCCTTTTCCAGAAGCTCGCGGTGCTCTCGGCCGCCGAGCGCCAGACGGTGTTCGACACGGTGGCGGGAAAAGTTTCTGCCGACAAGCTCTCCGACACGCGCACCCTCGAAAGCGTCACCGCGTATCTTTTCTACCTCAAGCAGAAGGCCTCGCAGAAGCTCTCTGACGACCAGAACCGCATCTTGCAGACGGCGCTCCTGCGCCGGAGCGAGCTCGGCGTGGCGACGAACGACGCGGCGCTGCCCGAGATCCGGCCCGACTCGCGCCCCGACCTC
>JACQAX010000276.1 GCA_016194795.1 Deltaproteobacteria bacterium
AAAAGATGGCGGCCCCGAGCTGATGCCTTCTCGGAGCCGCCGTTGGATGACGAAACCTATCGTTAGATAGCTTTCATCTTGCCAGCTTGTTCAGGCTTGTCCGAATCCGAGCTCGAAGGCGCGTTCTTGTTGTCGCGCTTCTCGCCGTCGTCGAGGATCGCCGTGGCTTTGTTGCCGAAGAGGGATTTCACGCCCTGCTTGAGCATCTGTTTTCTCATGTAGCTCTTGATCGCGCCGCTCGAGTCCGTGTAACGGTCGAGGTCGGCGTCGACGTACAGGCGCAGGTAGTAGCCGTTGGCCGCGCTGTAGACGATCGCCGGATCGCCGTACGGGATGCCGCCCGTGTGGCGGCCGTCGGCCGTGATGTCGATCTTGGGATCGGTGATGTCGAGGTTGTCGCTCCAGCCCGACGCCGCGCCGAGCTTGAAGAGCACGCACGGGTGGAGCGTGTCGGGAACCAGCTTGCCGTTGCCGTTGAGCGTCTGGACCGTGCTCAGGCCCGAGGGCTGGCCGCCGATGTAGGCGCCGGCGTCGTTGTTGTAACCCGAGACGCGGATCTCGGCGTCGTAATACGCGAGGTAGTAGTCGGTCTCGTGGACCGTGGGACAAACTTCGACGCCCTCGAGAAAATAGCGCGTCGCGGGCGGGCTCGGGTCGTTCTGCACCGTCAGGGTGCAGCCGCCCGAAAGAATCGCGAAACCAAGAGTCCCGGTCAAAAGCAGGGCAGCGTTGCTGCGCAAGGAATTGAACATCTACAGTCACCTCTCGAAGAAGAGATAAAGCAACTGAGGTGCCAGCATTGCAGCACGCGCGCGCGGGTCGCTATGTAGCGGGGATCTCGCGGGGAAACGCCGGGTAGCTGTCTCTGGAGTTAACTAAGCGTCGAATAGTAACTTCGGAGAACACCAGAGGGCGCTTACAGGTGTTCCGAAGATCTACAGCCCGCGGCTACTGCTTTCGCTGCATGAACGGGTTGAAGCTGCGCTTGGCGGTCATCTTGTGGACGTGGTCGCCGACGGCGCGCATCCACTTCATCTCTTCCTCGTTCAGGGGCCCCAGCTCGAGGGCCTTGAGGTTTTCCTTCAGCTCCTCGTCGCTTGCCGGCCCCGAGAGAGCCACGTCGACGTTCGGGTTGGAGAGCGCGAAGCGGTAGCAGTCGACGGCCGTCGGCGTGCGGACGCCCGCCGGCGTGTATTTCGGGTTGACGAGAAAACCCCAGCGCGTCGTCGTGTACGACACCACGCCCGGGCGGGCGCCGCCCTTGTCGAGGTAGGGGAAGACCTCGCGCTCGGCGCCGCGATGGGCGGCGTTGTAGCGGGTCATGATGATGTCGAAGCGCGGGTCCTTGATGTAGGTTTCGAAGAACGGGCGATTGTGGCAGGAGACGGCGATCTTCTTCACGATGCCGGCGTCGCGCAGCTGGAGAGCGGCGTCCATGATCCGCGGGGACGGCATCGAGTTGTGCCAGCCGAGCAGAAGCACGTCGGTGTAGTCGAGCTTCAGCTTCTTCAGGCCCGAGCGCACGCTCATCTTCAGCACCGTCCCGACGCGCGAATACGACTGCAGCACGACGACGAGCTTCTCGCGGTTGATCGGCGCGAGCCGGCGGATGGCTTCGCCCATCCCGTCCCGCCGCATCGAGCCCCAGTAAAAATAGTTGCAGCCGCGCGCGAACGCTTCCTGGTAGGCCGCGGCCGAGCCGCCGTAGGACGATCCCAGGCCGAGACGGCCGACCTGCAGCCAGCTTCGCCCCAACGGTCTTTGCTCAGTGAAAGTGTTTTTCATGCCTGCGATTTTCGCCGAGGATCACCGAAACCGCAAGAGGCTGAGCAGGTTGAAATAGTCGTCCGACCAGACCCGTCCGCCGCCACCTTCGAGCTTGCGCCAGCGCGGGTCGCGCGCCACCACCGACAGGCGGCCCGGCGCGCGCGCCATCACGGCCCAGGTCGTCGCCAGGCGGGCGACCCCGGAGTTTTTGAGCGAGAGGTCGTCGCGGACGTAGGCTTCGGCGCCGGCATCCTTGGCCAGCGGCCCCAAGGCGCGCGAGAGGTCGAGGTAGTTGTTGGAGATGTGGAGGAGCAGTACGCCGCCCTCGGCCAGGCGGCTCCAGTACAGCTGCATCGCCTCGCGCGTGAGCAGGTGGATGGGGATCGAGTCCGAGCCGAACGCGTCGAGCACCAGCACGTCGAAGCCGTGGAGCGGCGCCTGCGCGAGCTTGAGACGCGCGTCGCCGAGCTCGACTTCGACCTGGGGGGCGCGCGACTCGGCGAGATAGGTGAAATAGGCCGTGTTGCGCGCGACCGCGACGACCTGGGGATTGATCTCGTAGTACGTCCAGCGGTCGCCCTTCTCGGAGTAGGTGAGCAGCGTTCCGGTGCCGAGGCCGATCACGCCGACGCGCGCCGGGTGCTTGAGGTACATGAAAACCTCGCCGACCGGGCCGCTCCGCGCGTAGTAGCTGTACGGCTCGTTGCGGAGCTTGGGGTCGAGCGGCTGGATGCCATGGAGCGTGCGCCCGTGGTAGAGGGCGATGCCGTTCTTCTCGGTGTCGCGCACGACC
>JACQAX010000277.1 GCA_016194795.1 Deltaproteobacteria bacterium
ACGCGCGCGGGCTTGAGCCGCGGCGTCGTTTTGGGAAGCGTGTTCTTGAGGCCGCGGCTCACGCCGACGGCATGCTGGATCATCATCTTGGCGACGTTGATCCCGGTGGCGGCCTCGATGCCCTCGAAGCCCGGCGACGAGTTCACCTCGAGTACTTTGGGCCCGGTGAGCGACTCGAGCATGTCGACGCCCGCGACGGTGAGCCCGCACGCGCGCGCGGCCTGGACCGCGAGGCGCTTGTAAGTGTCCTTGAGCTCGACGGGAATGCCTTCCCCGCCGCGATGGATATTCGAACGAAACTCTCCCTCGCGCGCCTGGCGGCGCATGCTCGCCACCACCCGGTCGCCGATGACGAACGCGCGGATGTCGCGCCCGGCGCTCTCGCTCACGTACTGCTGCAGGATCACGTCCTCGCCCAGCCCCCACATCGTATCGAGCACCGACTCGCACGACGTCGAGCTCTCGACGAGCATCACGCCCACGCCCTGCGTGCCGCGGATGAGCTTCATCACCGCGGGCGTTCCCTGCACGTGACGAAGCGCGAGCCTCGCGCTGCGGCTGCCGCGCATGAGGACGGTCGTCGGCACGTCGAGGCCCTTCGACGCCAGCACCTGGATGCAACGTAGCTTGTCGCGGGACGCGGCGATGCCATGCGAGCCGTTGACGAGCTTCACGCCCATCTGCTCGAACTGGCGGACAACCGCCAGCCCGTAGTCGGTGATCGACGTGCCGATGCGCGGGATGATCACGTCGAGCTTCGGCAACGGCCGGTCGTGCACGAACACCTCGAGGCTTCCGCGGGTCACGACGATCTGGCAATCGAGCGGGTCGAACACCTCGCACTGCACGCGCATCGCCTGCGCTTCGGTGAGAAGGCGCTGAATGGAGTGCAGCTGTCGGTTGCGGGACAGGATTGCGAGTTTCATCGGTTAAAGACATACTAAACAGCGGAATGGCGAAAACACAAGGAACATGGGCCCTCGGAACCGTCCTCCCGGTCGCGCTCGCGCTGAGCGGCTGCGCCTCCACGCCGGGCGCCGCCGCCGCCACGCTGCCGAACCCGCTTCCCAACGAGCCCGTCGCGAGGGCGCCGAGCCCGCTGAACGCGTGCCCGACGTGGAAGCTTCCGCTCCATGCGCACCTCTCGCACATCAGCGTCTCGGACGACGCCGGCCGCATCCTGGTTTCGACGAGCGCCGAGAAGGGGCGCGAGGCGCGCCTGCGGCTGCTCAGCCGCTCGGGCAAGGTATTGTGGATGCGCGACCTCAAGCAGCCGGTGAAATCGCAGGCGCTCTCGGGAGACGGCCGTCTCGCCGTCGTGAACACCTACGACGGAAAGCTGACCGCCATCGACACGCGCGCAGGCAAGCCTCTCTGGGAGCGCGAGCACCTCGGCCGGCCGATGATCTTCACGAAGCAGGGCCGCGTGATCCTCTTGAACGACGACGACTCCGAGCCGAAAACGGCCTTCGTCTCCTACGACCTGCGCGGGAAGCTCGTCGCAACGGTCACGGCCGAGCACGAGTCGCTCGACATGGACGCGCCGGCCGACGAAAGTTACGTCGCGGTCTCGACGACCGATCGGATGCTGCTCACCTACTCGCCCGACGGCAAGCCGCTCTGGCGCGGCAAGCTCGACGGAGACCCGATTTCGGTGGAGGCCGCCGGCGGCGCCGCTCCGCGCGTTTACGTGCTGGCGACGCGCGACAAGACGCTGCAGTCGCTCAGCGCGTTCGAGCACAAGGGCATGGAGCTCTCGCGTCTCTGGACCGTCGCGCTCGACCGCAAATACGAAGCCGTGCGCGCCAGCGGCGACGCGGTTTTCCTCTACGGCAACTCGCACCTCGGCCAGGCGCTCGCGGCGTTCAGCGCGATGACCGGAGCCGAGCTCTGGAGACGCTCGTATGCCGACCCGGCGAGCTACTCGTCGCTCGTGTTCCCCGCGCTGGAGACTCCGTACATGACGGTCGCCCTCGACGAGGGCAAGCCCGCGGGCACGCTCCATGTGATGGGCGTCGACCGCACGGGCGCCGCGCGCTGGGACGCGCCGCTCGCTGCAAGCAGCGGTCTCTATTCGTACGGCTTCGCGGAGAAAGCGCCCGCGCTCGTCGTCGGAGCGGGCGAGCCCGGCGATGGGCTCGTCCAGTTCATCCGGCTCACGGCGAAAGCCTGCAAACCCTGATCTTGACGCATTGGATCAAGAGCGCATCTGAGACGAGACCCGGCGGGGCCTCAGCCCGTGGTGCCCGTGCCCGTGCCGGTACCAGTGCCCGAGCCGTTGCCGGACGTGCGGTTCCGATGGAGATGGTCTTTCACGATCTCCTTGTGCTTGCGCAGCTGCTTCTCGACTTTTTCGACGGCCTCGTCGATCGACTGGTACATGTCGGCGGTCTTCGCCTGCGCGAACGAGTCGACGTGCGGGCCCGTCACGCGCACGTCGGCGACGTGGTTGTCGCCGTCGAGGTAGAAGATCCACGTGCACTCGGTCGTGGCGTCGCTCACGAATTTCTTGATGCGCTCGCTGCGCTCGTTCGTGTGCCGCTTCAACGCCTCGGTCGCGTCCATGTGCTTAAACGTCATGTGGATGTTCATTGTGAGCCTCCTGCTATTAGAAAACTTTTTTACGTTTGGAAGACGAAAGGATGCCGAGCATGTCACGGTACTTGGCGACCGTGCGGCGGGCGATGTCGATGTTCTCGGCGCGCAAGAGCTCAACGATGCGCTGGTCGGACAGCGGCTTGGTCGGATCCTCCTTCGAAACCATCTGGCGGATCTTCTCCTTCACGGCTTCCGAAGCAATATCCGCGCCCCCGTCGGCCGACGAGATGCTGCTGTTGAAGAAATATTTCAGCTCGAAGATGCCGACCGGCGTATGGACGAATTTGTTGGTCGTGACGCGGCTGACGGTCGACTCGTGCATGCCGATGTCGGCGGCGACGTCCTTCAGGATCATCGGCTTGAGGTAGCCGACGCCTTTGTCGAAGAAGTCGCGCTGGTGCTTCACGATGCTCTCGGTCACCTTGTAAATCGTCTTCTGCCTGTTGTGGATCGAGCGGATGAGCCAGACGGCCGCGCGCAGCTTGTCCTGGATGTACTCTTTGGTGACGTTGCCGTCCTGCTTCGCGCTCTGAAGCACGTTCTTGTAATAGCTCGAAACGCGCAGCTTCGGCATCCCGTCCTCGTTGAGCGTGATGACGAACTCGCCGCCGACTTTGTACACGTAGATGTCCGGCGTGATGTACTGGGTGTTGTCGCTCGCCATGAACGAGCGGCCGGGCTTGGGCTCGAACTCGAGGATGATCTTCGTCGCGACGATGACCTCGTCCATCGAAATGCCGAGCGCGCGCGCCACGTTCTGGTAGTTCTTGCGCTCGAGGTCGGGCAGATGCGTCGCGATGATCTTCTCGACGAGCTCGTTGCGAGGCTTGAGGAACTCGGCCTGGGTCTGCAGGCACTCCTGAAGATTTCGCGAGCAGACGCCGAGCGGATCGAACTTCTGCATCATCTTGAGGACCTCGGCGGCGTCCTCGGCATCGACGTTGGCTTCGCGCGCGATGTCCTCGACGGGAATCGGAAGATAGCCGTCTTCCGAGAGGTTCCCGATGATCATCTCGCCGAGCTTGCGCTCCTCGTCGGTGAACGTGCTCAGGCTGAGCTGCCAGAGGAGGTGGTCGGTGAGCGTCGTCGTCTTGGTCAGTATATTCTCGAAGCTCGGCAGGTCTTCGGTGTTCATGCGCACCGACGGCATCGTCGAGTTCTGGTTCACGTCCTCGACATAGGCCTCCCAGTCGAACTCTTCCTTGCCGTTGAGCAGCTTCTCCTGCTGATCCTTTCGAACCGCGAACTCGTCGCCCGTCGTCGTCTCGCTGGCGGGAGCGTCGACGGTCGGATCGCTCGAGGCCGCGCGCTCACCTGCTTCGAGGCCCTCGGGGTTGTCGATCGTCTCGGCGACCTCCTCGAGGAGCGGGTTCTCCATCAGCTCCTGGTTGACGACATCGGCAAGCTCGAGACGATTGAGCTGGAGCAGCTTGATGGCCTGCTGAAGCTGCGGCGTCATCACGAGCTGCTGGCTTAGTTTTAAGGACTGTTTGATCTCTAACGCCATGATGTTCCTTAAAGTCTGAAGTTCTCGCCGAGATAAGCTTCCCGAGCTCTAGCGCTCTGCGCAATATGCTCGGGCGTCCCGTATTCAAGGATCATACCATCAGATAAAATATAGCCCAAATCACAAATGCCCAAGGTCTCACGCACGTTGTGGTCGGTGATCAAAATGCCGAGACCACGATTCTTCAATTTGCGAATGATTTCTTGAATGTCGGCGACAGCCAGCGGATCGACACCGGCAAAAGGTTCATCGAGCAACAAAAATACAGGATTTAACGCAAGTGCTCGCGCAACTTCAACGCGGCGCCTCTCACCACCCGAGAGCGTATAACCGGCCTGGCGCGCGACATGTCGGATGTTGAAATCCTCAAGGAGGTTCGAGAGCGCCTCGCGCCTCTGTGCGCGAGTCATCTTCGTGTTTTCGAGAACGGCCATGAGATTCTCCTCGACCGTCATCTTCCGAAACACGCTCGGCTCCTGCGCGAGATAACCCACGCCCTGGCGCGCGCGCTGGTGCATCGGGATGTCGGTGATGTCGTCGCCGTCGAGGAGGACGCGCCCGCCGTCCGGCCTTACCAGGCCGACGACCATGTAGAACGACGTCGTCTTGCCGGCGCCGTTGGGCCCGAGCAGGCCGACGACCTGGCCCGACATCACGCTGAAGCTCACCTCGCGCACGACGGTACGGCCGCCGAACGACTTGAGCAGCTTCTGCGCCTCGAGCGTCCGCGCCTTGCTAGCGCTGCTTGGGCTGCTGTTGTTTTGATCCTTCGTGGAATGCATTGGCTTGGCTCACTTCCACCAGATTTTTCTTCCGGTAAATGGTTATCAACTCCCCGGTCAGCGTATCATGCTCCTGGTAGGCCGAGGGAAAACCCGACAGGATGATCTTGTCTTCGAGCGTGAGGAACTCGGCCTTCTCCGACGTCGCGTAGTTCAAGCCCCCCGATTTCGGGTCCGTCTCCTTGATGAGCACGTCGTCGTACGCCGTCATGAACTTCACCGTGCTCGCATCCGAATCGTAGGTCGCGTCCTGGCGGCGCGACTTCACGAAAAGCGTCCCCTGGTGCGACTCGACGAACGAGGTCGGCGCCTTCATCGAGAAGAAGGCGAGCTTGGTGAAGCGATCGATTCTCGCGAGATCCGAGAACACGTCGGTGATCTCCGAGTTCGCTCCGCGCTTCATCCGGACGTGCGCCTTGCCGAAGATGCGCACCTCGGGATCCAGCTTGCCGGCGTCGAAGCCCGTGCCCCACATCTGCATGAGGTCGCCCTCCTTGAGCACCGCCTCGCCGTAAACGGGCTCGGACGACATGATTTTTCCCGTCGACGCGGCGAAATGGGCCTTCTCGGTCTTGATCCAGAAGCCGTCGGGAAAAGTGACCTTCACGTGCCCGGCAAGATCGAAATCGCGCAAACCCATCGAGTACACGGCCTCGTCGCCGTCGATCAACGTGATCTTCTCGGTGGCGTCGAACATCTTGATGTGCGCGTGCTGCGCGCGGACGAGGTGCGACTTCTCGTAGAAGATGGCCTGTTTCGAATCGAGCTCCCAATGCTTCACCTCGCCCTCGACGGCGGTGTAGTGAAAGCCGTCGATCGTGTAGCCGACTTCGTCGTTGTACTTCTGCGCCTTCACCATCGACTCGATCGACTTGAACATGCCGGTGTTGGCCTCTTCGCCGGTTTCGACGCTGGCCGGCCGGAGCATGATGATCTCGACGACGACGAAGACGCAGATGAGGGCGATGAAGATGAGGTTCGGTTTCTTCATTGACACTTGCGGATCAGATCGGCGATCTCGCGAACGGCGCCGAAGCCTCCGGGCTCGGTGGTGATGTAGTGCACGACTTCCTTCACTTCCACCACCGCGTGCGGGACGGTCGCCGAAAAGCCCACCTTCTCGAGCACGGGGATGTCGAAGAGATCGTCGCCGACGAAGGCCAGCTGCTCGTAGCCATGGCCGGTATCCTTCATGATCTTCGCCAGCGCCGTGAGCTTGTTCTCGTCGCCGAGATAGACGTGTTTGATGCCGAGGAACTGCGCGCGCTCGCGCACCGACTTCGAGTCGCCGCCGCTGATGACCGCGATCTCGATGCCGGCTTTCATCAGGAGCTTCAGCCCGTAACCGTCCTTCACGCTGAACGCGCGCGTCCAGCCCGTGCCCTCGATCCACCAGATCCGGCCGTCGGTCATCACGCCGTCGACGTCGAGAATCAACATCTTGATGCGCTTCAGACGGTCGCGATCTTCGGTTGAGAGCACGGCAAAAGGATCGTGGTGATTCGGCTTGGCCATAATGCAGGGTATCGCGGCGAATTTGCGAC
>JACQAX010000278.1 GCA_016194795.1 Deltaproteobacteria bacterium
CGAACTCCAAGTTCAAGCAGCTCCCCCCCGAAGAGGAACAGCTCGCGCACCTGCGCGCCGTGAGCGACGTGCTTCGCGGCCTCGGCTTCGAGCAGTACGAGATCTCGAACTTCGCGCGCGAGGGGGCGCGGGCCCTCCACAACGAGAACTACTGGCTCGGGGGCGGCTATCGCGGCGTCGGTCCGAGCGCGCATTCGTTCTGGCCGGCCACCCAGACCCGGACAAAGAACTGGGCAAGCCTCGGCAAGTACTGCGAGCTCGTCGAAAAGGGCGAGGCTCCCGTCGAATGGGACGAGACGCTCTCGGACGAGCAGAGACGGCTGGAGTATCTCATGCTGAGGCTTCGCCGGGCCGACGGGGTGGACTTCGACGAGTATCGCCGGCTGTTCGGGCGCGACCTGTATAATGAGCGGGGCCGCTGGATCGACACCTGGCGCCAGCAGGGCCTTTGCAAGGTTTCGGGCCGGCTGCAGCTGACGGCGGACGGCTTTTTCCTCAGCGACCAAATCTTAAGCAATATCTCATAGTTATTTTCTATTTTTTTGACAAACCCGCATCCGACACCATATTGAACTATGCGTCACCACGAGGATTTTCAAATGTCGGAAGCACAGCAAAACACGAACGAGGCCGAGAAGCCCGAAGCGACCGCCGCGGAGCCCGCGAAGTCCGAAACCGAGACTTTGCAAGAGCAGCTCAAGGAGTCGCAGAACAAGTATCTCTACCTCTACGCCGAATTCGACAACTTCAAGAAGCGCGTCATGAAAGAGCGCTCGGAGCTGATCAAGTTCGGCCATGAGAGCTTCGCCCGCGAGCTGCTGCAAGTGACCGACAACCTCGATCGTGCGCTCGAGCACGCCAAGGGCAATAGTGATGACGCGCTGGTGACGGGCATCAAGATGGTCAGCCAGCAGATGAAAGATACCCTGGGCAAGTTCAGCGTCGTCCCGATGACGTCGGTCGGACAGAAGTTCGATCCGGAACGCCATGAGGCGGTCGGGCAGGAAAAGGTCACGGACGCTCAGCAGGACGGAACCGTCGTGCGCGAGCTCCAAAAAGGTTACACGCTCCACGGCAGGCTCTTGAGGCCCGCGCGCGTGGTCGTGGCTACAAAGTAATTTTCAGAACGTTAAGGAGAACATTATGAGCAAAGTAATCGGAATCGACTTGGGCACCACGAACTCGTGCGTTTCGATCGTCGAAGGCGGCGACCCGAAAGTCATCCCCAACTCGGAAGGTGGCAACACGACGCCCTCGATCGTCGCGTTCACCGACAGCGGTGAGAAGCTCGTCGGCCAGGTCGCCAAGCGCCAGTCGATCACCAACCCCGATAAGACGATCTACGAAGCCAAGCGCCTCATCGGCCGCAAGTTCAACTCGAAGGAAGTGCAGGAGTTCATCAAGGTCGCGCCCTTCAAGATCTTCGAAGCCAAGAACGGCGACGCGTGGATCAAGGTCGGCGACCGCGAGTACTCGCCCCAGGAAATCTCGGCGCTCATCCTCGGCAAGATGAAGAAGACGGCCGAAGACTATCTCGGCGAGGAGATCAAGGAAGCCGTCGTGACGGTTCCCGCTTACTTCAACGATGCCCAGCGCCAGGCGACGAAAGACGCCGGCCGCATCGCGGGCCTCGACGTCAAGCGCATCGTCAACGAGCCGACGGCCGCGGCCCTCGCCTACGGCCTCGACAAGAAGAAGAACGAAGTCGTCGCGGTGTTCGACCTCGGCGGCGGCACGTTCGACATCTCGATCCTCGAGATCGGCGACGGCGTGTTCGAAGTGAAGGCGACCAACGGGGACACGTTCCTCGGCGGTGGCAACTTCGACCAGCGCATCATCGACTTCCTCGCGGAAGACTTCCAGAAGAGCAACGGCATCGACCTCCGCAAGGACAAGATGGCGCTGCAGCGCTTGAAGGAAGCCGCTGAGAAGGCCAAGCACGAGCTCTCGAACTCGATGGAGACGGACGTGAACCTCCCGTTCATCACCGCCGACAACACGGGCCCGAAGCATCTCAACGTGAAGATCACCCGCGCCAAGCTCGAAGCCCTCGTCGCGGACCTCATCGAGAAGATGGTCGCTCCGTGCGAAACCTGCATCAAGGACTCGGGCCACTCGAAGGCCGAGATCAACGAAGTCATCCTGGTCGGCGGCATGACCCGCATGCCGAAGGTGCAGGAGAAGGTGAAGCAGATCTTCGGCAAGGAGCCGCATAAGGGCGTGAACCCCGACGAAGTCGTCGCGGTCGGCGCCGCGATCCAGGGCGCCGTGCTCAAGGGCGACGTGAAGGACGTCCTCCTGCTCGACGTCACCCCGCTCTCGCTCGGCATCGAAACCCTCGGTGGCGTGTCGACGAAGCTCATCGAGAAGAACACGACGATCCCCTGCAAGAAGAGCCAGACGTTCTCGACGGCGGCCGACAGCCAGACGGCGGTCACGATCCACGTGCTGCAGGGCGAGCGCGAGTTCGCCGAGCACAACAAGAGCCTGGGTCGCTTCGACCTCGTCGGCATCCCGCCGGCGCCGCGCGGAATGCCGCAGATCGAAGTCACCTTCGACATCGACGCCAACGGCATCGTGCACGTCACGGCGAAGGACCTCGGCACCGGCAAGGAGCAGCAGATCCGCATCACCGCCTCGGGCGGCTTGAGCGAAGAAGAGATCAAGCGCATGACGAAGGAAGCCGAAGCCCACAAGGCCGAGGACGAGAAGCGCAAGGCGATCGTCAACGCGCGCAACACGCTCGACGGCCTGATCTACACGGTCGAGAAGACCGTGAAGGAACACGGCGATAAGGTCGACGCGGCCACGAAGGACTCGGTCACCAAGGCGGCCGAGGAGGCCAAGAAGGTGCTCGACTCGAAGGACGAGGCGCTGCTCAGGAAAGCCACCGAAGACCTGACCACGGCCTCGAACAAGATGGCCGAGATCATGTACAAGGCCGCTGGCGCGGCAGGCGGCCCGGGCGCTCCGGGAGCCGGGGGCGCGGGCGATGGCCACGCCCATGGCGAAGAGGCCGGCGCGGCGGGCGGCAAGTCCGAGAAGAAAGACGACGACGTCATCGACGCCGACTACAAAGAAGTCTGAGAAGCAGGTAAGGTATTTAAAGAATGGCCGGCAAGCGCGACTACTACGAGATCCTCGGTGTAAGCAAATCAGCGTCGGCCGACGATCTGAAGAAGGCTTATCGCAAGCTGGCCATTCAGTACCATCCTGACAAGAACCCCGGCGACAAGGCGGCCGAGGACAAGTTCAAAGAGCTCACCGAGGCGTACGAGGTTCTGGCGACGGTCGAGAAGCGTCGCGCCTACGACCAGTTCGGCCATGCCGGCGTCGGTCAGGGCGGCCACGGCGGCTTCGGGCAAGGCGGCTTCGACTTCAACGGCGCCAACATCAACGACATCTTCGGCGACATCTTCGGTGACATCTTCGGTGGCGGGCGCTCGCGCGGACGCGGCGGACGCTCGCGCGCGCAGGCCGGGGCCGATCTCCAATACGACCTCGAGATCACCTTCGAGGAAGCCGCGTTCGGCTGCGAAAAGGTCGTCTCGATCCCGAAGTCCAATCCGTGCAACACCTGCCACGGCAGCGGCGCGAAGGCGGGCTCGAGCCCGACGACTTGCGCGCAGTGCGGTGGCGCGGGCGAAGTCCGTTTTCAGCAGGGTTTCTTCGCGGTATCGAAGACGTGTCCGCGCTGCCACGGCGAGGGTCAGACGATCAGCGACCCGTGCGCCGATTGCGCCGGAACGGGCCGCATTCGAAAAAAGGTGAGCCTCTCGGTGAAGATCCCCGCGGGCATCGACACCGGTCAGCGCCTCAAGCTCACCGGCGAAGGCGACACCGGTCTGCGCGGCGGCCCTCCGGGCGACCTCTATGTCGTCGTGCACGTTCAAGAGCACCAGTTTTTCCAGCGCGACGACTTCGACGTCGTCTGCGAGGTGCCCGTCGGCTTCGCGCAGGCGGCCTTGGGCGACGAGATCGAGGTTCCCACGCTCGAAGGAAAAGCGAAGCTGAAGATCCCCTCCGGGATCCAAAGCCATCAGATCTTGCGCCTCAAGAACAAGGGCATCGCTCGACTGGGCGCTTACGGGCGGGGCGACCAGCTCGTGCGTATCCTCGTCGAAACCCCGAGCAAGCTGAACGCGGAACAGAAAGAGCTTCTGCGCCGCTTCCAAGAGCTGAGCGACGACAAAAGCCATCCGATGTCGAAGGGTTTCTTCGACAAGATGCGCGGAATTTTCGGGTAAGCGTTTCCACGGAAACCGTGGTAATTTTTGGTACTCATGTACCGGAAAATCACCTCGGCGCTCCTTCTTTGTTCCGCTCTGGTCGTCGGCTGCGCCTCGGCGCCGAAGCGGAGCAGCGCGAACGACTCCGGCAACAGCGGCCGCGAGGAGGCGCTCGACAAAGCCAAAAGCCAGAACACGCCCGACGGGCGCGAGTTCGCGGCGATGGATGCCGAGTACCGGAAACACAACTTCGACAACATGATCAAGCGCTCGAAGGTGTTTCTCAAGACCTACCCCAAGAGCGACTTCCTCGACGAGGTGTACAACCTCCGCGGCCTGGCGCTGATCGGGCTCAAGCAGTACGCGGGCGCGGCCGCGCAGCTCAAGAAGGCGCTCGAGCTCTCGTCGAACGACAGCCTGAAGAACATGGCGTCGTACAACCTCGCATACGTGTATTTCGAGCTGGGGCAGATCGACGCCGCCGCGCAGGCGCTCGAGGGCATGAAGCCGTCCTCGCTCGAGAAGAACGACCGGGTGAAATACTTCATCCTGCGCGCCAAGATCGCGCGGCTGAAGCAGGATTACGCGGGCAGCGCCCAGGACATCCTGTCGGGCATCCACAACATCCCCGAAGCGCAGAACCAGATGCTCGAGTCGATGCTGGCGTTCCTCGACGAGGTGCTCGAGCCCATCAACAACCTGCCTTCGCTCGAGCGCCTGCTCGCCGACCATGACGACGGCCCGGGCGCGGATCGCCTCTACTACAAGGTGGGCGCGTATTATTTCGGCAACGGCGAGCGCGACAAGGCGAAGAAATTCTTCCAGAAGATCGTCGAGTCGTATCCGGAGAGCCGCTACTACGCGACCGCGCGCGACAATCTTCGCAAGGTCGAGTTCCAGGGCGTCGTCGACCCGAAACGCATCGGCGTGGTGCTCACGCTCTCGGGCAAGTTCGGGAAGTTCGGCTACAAGGCGCTGCAGGGCCTCGAGCTCGCGCTCAAGATCTTCCAGCCCGCCGGCGAGCCCAATCCCGTTTCGCTCGTCGTGCTCGACGACCAGGGCGACCAGGAGCGCGCGCTCGCGGCGATGGACGACCTTTTCTTCAAGCACCACGTCGCGGTGATCGTCGGGCCGCTCGTCTCGAAGCTCGCCGAGCCAATGGGCAAGAAGGCGCAGGAGCTCGGCATCCCTCTCGTCACTCTCTCGCAGAAAGAGGCGCAGGCGGGCGACTACGTGTTCAACGCCGCGCTCACGCCGGCGATGCAGGTGCGCGAGCTCGTGCAATACGCCGCCGAGAAGGCCGGCGTCACGAGCTTCGCGATGCTCTCGCCGACCGGCAAGTTCGGAGAGGAGTACGTCAAGGCGTTCTGGGACGAGGTGGATCGCACGGGCGGCTCGGTGCGCGGCTGCGAGACCTATGCGAACGACGAGACGGATTTCCGTCAGTACGTCGACAAGCTCGTGGGGCTCGCGCAGCTCGACGCGCGCTCGCACGAGGTCGAGGAGCTGAAGCTGCTGAAGGCCGCGACCCCGATCAAGAGCCGCTCCAAGAAGTTCGAGCGCATGTTCGACCTCAAGCCGATCGTCGACTTCCAGGCCGTCTTCATCCCGGACGAGCCGAAGGCGCTCGGGCAGATTCTGCCTACCTTCGCCTATCGCGACGTCGAGAAGACGCTCTTCCTCGGCATCAACACCTGGAACAATCCCGACCTCATCGCGCGCGCCGGGCAGTTCGCCGAGGGCGCCGTTTTCGTCGACGGCTTCTATCCGGGCTCGCACGCGCCGTCATCGAAGAAATTTAGCGAGGAATTCCGCGCGACTTTCAACGCCGACCCGTCGCCGCTCGAGGCGATGGCGTACGATGCGGGCCACATCCTCGCCACGCTCATGCGCTCGGGCGACGTGAGCTCGCGCACCGAGATGCGCGACCGCATCCTGGGGCTGCGCGACTTCCAGGGCGTCACGGGAAAAATTTCCTACCGCGACGGCCGCCTCACCAAGCACCTCAGCCTTCTCACCGTAAAGGGCGGGAAGATCGACGAGATTGCGTTTCAATAGCCGTATCCCGTATAATTGAGCAAGGATGAGATTCCTCGCGTGAATACTCACGCGTCGATTCAGCTCGTCATTTCCGTCAAGGAGGATGGAAAAGAG
>JACQAX010000279.1 GCA_016194795.1 Deltaproteobacteria bacterium
TCGAGCCCTGGCTCGCCCAGGCGAAGTCCGACGCCGCCCGCGGCGAGCCCGAAACGGAGGCGGCGCCGGCGGCGGGACCGCCTTCCGCCAAAGCAAAGCCTGGGGCCCCGCCGCTCGATCTCCGCCGCTCGAAGTTCCACCTCACTCTCTCGACGCCGAAGCTGCGCGTGCCGTACGCCGACTTCACCGACGCCCAAGCCGAGCTCCAGGTCGGCGCCGGCGGCACGGCGAGCGCCCCCGACGTCACCGTGCTGCGCGTGGCCGGCAAGGCGCTCGGCGGCGACCTCTCGCTCAAGGCGCGACTCTGGCTTCCCTCGCGCGTCGAGCTCGAGTCGAGCGGGCAGGGGATCGACATGGAGCGCCTCATGCAAGTCGTCTCGCGGGCCTCGGGCAAGGACCTCAGCCAGGAGATTTTCGGGCGTGGCGACGTCGACGTGAAGGGCGGCCTCACGGACGGGATGGCGACGGCCGATTTCAAAGGCAAGGCCGAGATCCGCGACGGTGGGTTTCGCTTTCTGCCGCTTCCGAAAAGTCTCATGGAGAAGCTCTCGGCGGTGCCGGCGCTGGCCGCCCGCATGAACGCCGATGCGGGAACGGGCAAGGTCACCGACTCGCTCGAAAAAGCGCGCGCGACGTTTCATCTCAAGGGCGATCGCCTCGACCTGCAGGTCGAGGCCGCCGATGCGCGAATGGGGACGACCAAGGCCAGCGGCTTCGTCACGCTCGCGGGCCACTGCGAGCTCGCGGGCACGATCGTGCCGTCGCAGAAGCTCCTGGGCGACGCGTTGCATGGCACCGACGCCACCATCCCGTTCGTGTCTCAAGGGGAGGGGTGGGCCTGCGGTTTCAAGCCCGAGCTCGAGAAGCTTGCGCTCTCCGTGGGCAAGTCGAAGGTAAAAGAGCTGCTGGAGTCGAAGAAGGGCGAGCTTGGCGACGGGCTTAAAAAATCGCTAAAAGGTCTGTTTGGAAAATGATAAGCCTAAAGGCACATGATCCACAGCCTGGTGATCCCCGTCTATAACGAGCTGCCCGGCATCCCCGCGCTCTTCGAGCGCGTGCGGCGGCTTGCCGACGAGACCGAGAGGCGTTTCGGCGCGAAGCTCGAGGTCGTGCTCGTCGATGACGGCTCGCGCGATGGGTCGGAGGCGGCGCTCGACGCGCTCCCCGCGAAAGACGCGCGCTTCAAGATCCTCCACCTCTCGAGAAACTTCGGGCACCAGGTCGCCATCACCGCCGGTCTCGAATGGGCCGCCGGCGACACCGTCACCGTGATGGACGCCGACCTGCAGGATCCGCCCGAGACCGTCCTCGAGCTCATCGCCAAGTGGAAGGAAGGCTACGAGGTCGTGTACGCCGTGCGGCGCAAGCGCGAGGGCGAAACGGCCTTCAAGCTCGCCACCGCCAAGCTCTTCTACCGCATCATCCAGCGCATCACCCACATCGACATCCCGCTCGACACGGGCGACTTCCGCCTGATGGACCGCAAGGCCGTCGACGCGTTTCTCCAGCTCTCCGAGCGCCATCGTTTCGTGCGCGGGCTCGTCTCGTGGGTCGGGTTCCGGCAAACCGGCGTCACCTACGACCGCGCCAGCCGCGTCCACGGCGAAACGCATTACCCGTTCAAGAAGATGCTCAAGTTCGCGCTCGACGGCATCACCTCGTTTTCGATGTTCCCGCTGCAGATCGCGACCTATGTCGGCGTGCTTTCGGCGGTCGTCTCGTTTTTCGGGATCTGCTGGGCGCTCTACGTGAAGTTCTTCACCGACCGCGCGGTGCAAGGGTGGACGTCGCTCATCATCGTGGTGCTCTTTCTCGGGGGCGCGCAGCTGCTCGCGCTCGGCGTGATCGGCGAGTATCTCGGCCGCACGTACGACGAGACCCGGCGCCGGCCGCTTTACTTCGTCGGCCGGGCGATCGGATTCGAGCGGAAAGCCTGAGCTCAGCGCAGCCGAACGGTGACCGTCTGTAAGTTGCCGGGCAGCACGATCGCCGGAGCCGTCGCGAGCGTGTCGGCCACGCTGAACGTCCCCGTGCCCCTGACGGCGGTTTCCGCTTTGTCGGTGTTCACGGCGGCGCTTGCCGCGGCCACGCCGCCCGTGGCGCCCGCAAGCGGCGTCGCGGCCGCCGGCGCGCGCTCGTTCCGCACTCCGGCGTCGACGCTCACCGTTCGCGTGAAGGTGTTGTCGCTCACGCGCGCCGCCTGGGTGACGGAAGCGAGCTGGCCCGGGGTGAGCATGTCCACTTTCGGCGCGGCGGTCATTCCCGCGAACGCGGCCGCGTGCCCGGCGGGGCCGACCATGACCGACTGCGAGCCGAACTTCGGCGCGGCGAACGCCACGTTGCCCGACACGACGACGACGTCGGTGCGGCCGGCGACGCCGGCTCCGCCGCCCGCGGGCGCGTTGACGATGAACTCGGTGCCTCGAACCCCCATGATCGCCGTCGACGTCTTCACCTCGAACTTGGTGTCGTTCGAGATGGCCTTGGTGACGAGCGCGCGCAGCCGGCCGTAGAGCACGCTGAAGACGGCGGTGCGGTCGCCCGCGCCTCTTGCCGTGAACGCCTCGACGCGAAAGCTCGTCCGCGGCCCGATGTCGATCAACGAGTCGTCGCGCAAGAGCAGCTTGGCGCTCGCGGTGTCGTCGGTCACGAGCGCCTCGCCGGGGAAGACCGAGTCGTTGGGGGCGGCCCGGCGCGAAGCCTCGGCCGAGCCCTGGCCGCGTTTCACGAGCACGTTGCCGGTGAGGCTGGCGATCGTGCCCGCGGGGGGCGTCGCTTCGGGAGCGGCGAGAGCGAGCGGCGCGGACGCGATGAGGAGGAGCACTGAAACTAACATTGATTTGATGATAGAGACTTGCCACAATCATTTCAAGGTACTTCGACAGGTGACCCTTCTCGCCCTCACCATGGTTTTCGCCTCGTTTTTCGTGTCGGCAGCCGACGCGGGTGAAGTGCCCGTGAGCGTCGAGGCTCCGTACTCGCGCGCGGTCATCGCGTTCAACCAGTCCCAGTTCGACAAGTCCCTCGAGATCCTCGACAACCAGGTGCTGAAGGCGGAGCCGACGGCGGCGGCCGCGCTCGAGCTGCGAGCGCTGATCCTCAAGGCCAAGGGCAACGACGGCGAGGCGCTGCGCACCTACGGCGAGCTCGTGCGCTCGGGGCCGGCCCGCGAGAAGTTCAAGTACTACTTCGAGATCGGGGGGCTGCTCCATAAACAGAAGCGATATGCCCAGGCGCGCCCCTACCTGAACGCGGCCCTGCGCGGCGACTTCAATGTCGGCGCCTGCCACTATTTTCTCGGCCTCATCGATTACGAGGACAAGCAGTTCGACTCCGCCGAGCGGCACCTCGTCGCCGCCATCGACAGCGAAGCGGTCGCGCTGCGCGGCCTGGCGTACTTCTACCTCGGCCTCATCTATTACAAGCTGGGGTACCCGCTCGGCGCGATCCGCGGGATGCGCTACGCGCGCGACTCGGTGGAGGCGTGGAAAAGCTCGGGGGACGCCGCCGCGAAGCGATCGGCCGAGGACATCCAGGACACGGCCCGCAAGATCTTGAAGAGCCTCGACCGCGTGCAGTGGTTCGGCAACGTCGTGTTCAAGAACGATTACGACACGAACGTCACGCTTCTCCCGGACTCGATCACGAGCCCCGCGCTCGTCTCGGGAAAACGTTCGGTCAAGCAGGTGCTGACGGGCGGCGGGGGCCTCATGACGTCGCCGGCGCGGATGTTTCAGGCCGTCGCGTCGTACCGCACGTACTTCAATTACAACGACAACCCCGACACGAAAGCGTTCGACTTCTTCAGCCACATCCCGGCCGTTTACGTGAACTACAAGCCGTACCTGCGCCTCACCCCCGGGGTGAAGCTCGAGGGGAACTATTCCTTCCAGAACCAGGCCGGCCGCGACACGTCGATCGAGATGCACCCGTACAGCCTCACCGGCGAGCTCGGGCCGTACGCGCGCTACGAGGTGAACCCGCATCTCGCGACCCAGCTCGATTTTTTTCTCCGCCCCAAGAAGTATTACGGCGACGCCGTGACCGGCGAGGACCGCCGCGGCGGAGGGGGCTACGTTCTGCGGCTCACGGCCGAGTACCAGAGCCCCTGGAAGCAGCTTTCCCCGACCGGCTATCTCGCCTACGAGCTCGACGACACGAACGGCAAGAACTGGCGGTACTCCGCTTACGGCTTCGGCCTGAGCAACACGATGCGCTTCAGCGCGATCAACACGATGACGCTCGGCTTCGACATGAACTTTCCTCGCTACGAAGACCGCCGCCCGATCCGCGAGGACACCAACATCAATGCCCGCGTGGCCTGGATCCACGCGCTCACGCGGCACTTTTCCACGATTCTCGACGCCAATTACGCCTCGACCCGGTCCAACCTCGAGGGGTTGTTTACCTACACCCGGTTTTTCGGGGGCTTTGGTCTGAGCTATACTTTTTAGGCCCTCGAACCGAAAAAAACCCGGCCCCTCAGCCAGTCCACCTTGCGGTGTTTCTGCTCTGAGAGGCCGGGGCGCCCGATGGAACGCTGTTCACACTGGGTGATTCTGACTAGCGATGAGGACGGCTCGGAGCCGACGGTCTGCTCGGAGCAGGATTGCTCGGCGCGGACGGTCTGCTGGGAGCAGGGAACGACGGACGGCTGGGAGCGGGATTGCTCGGAGCCGGGTTCGACGGTCTGCTCGGAGCAGGGAACGACGGACGGCTAGGAGCGGGATTGCTCGGAGCCGGGTTCGACGGCCTGCTCGGAGCAGGGAATGACGGACGACTCGGAGCCGGCTGGCTCGGCGCGGGCTGCGTCGGGCGAGTCGGGCGGCTCGGAGCGGGATTGCTCGGAGCCGGGAATGACGGTCTGCTCGGAGCAGGATTGCTCGGAGCCGGGAACGACGGCTGAGTCGGCCGCGTCGGTCTGCTCGGAGCAGGATTGCTCGGCGCAGGGAACGACGGACGGCTCGGAGCCGGCTGGCTCGGCGCCGGGTTCGACGGCTGGGTCGGCCGCGTCGGCCTGCTCGGAGCAGGATTGCTCGGCGCAGGGAACGACGGACGACTCGGAGCCGGCTGGCTCGGGACCGGGTTCGACGGCTGGGTCGGCCGCGTCGGTCTGCTCGGAGCAGGATTGCTCGGCGCAGGGAACGACGGACGACACGCTCGCGCGCCGCCTGAGCGACCTGGCGATACGTCGCCGGGATCTCGAAGCGCTGCGCGGGCTGGACGAACTGCACGCGTCCTCTGACGACCACGTTCGTCTGGGTGACGACCACCGGGCGACCGATTCTCGCCTCGATGAAGACGCGAGGGTTGGAGTAACGCGCGTCGATCAGCGTGTTGCCGTAGCGACGTTCGTTATAGCAGCCCGAGTACACCGAGCCGACTTCCGCCACGCGAACGCCGTAGATGTTCACGCCGACGAAGTTCGACGAGTAGACGTACGTGCCGCCCCAGCGGTAGCCGTTGTTGAGACCGGCGCGGTAGCCTTCCCAGTAGCCGTCGTCGTAGCCGGCGGCGCGTCCCTTGACGTAACCGCGCTCGTAAGCGCTCCAGTACGGAGACCAGCCAACGCCCTGCTCGGTGTGGAACCACGAGACGACGGCGGGCTGCCAGCGGTTCTCGGGAAGCGCCTGCCAGGTCCAGCCGTACGTGTGGTGGTGGCGCCAGTAACCGTAGTGGTCGGTCACCCAGCCCCACGGGTCATACGACTGCCAGGTCCAGCCGTACGAGGTCCAATACCAGTGGCCGTTCTGATACGGCTGCCAGTCGGAGACGTAATTGTACGGGACGAACACGCGTTCGCCGTCGATGTAGACCCAGCGGCCGTGGCCGGCCAGGCCCTTGTTGTAGTCGAAGTCGTCGCCCGACGGGTATTCGGTCGGGTCCGAGTACGAGCTGCTCGGCGGGGTGTAGCTCGACGTGTAGCTGCCGTTGACGAGCGTCACCTGGTCGTAGGTTCCGTCGGTGCGGTTCTGGACCGTGACGACGATCGACTGGCCGATTCCGTACGGAACGTAGAAGCTCACGCCGTAGGCCGTGGTTTCGAAGTTCGAGCCGGTGCAGTCGTAGTTGGGATCGCAGCTGTCGTTGGAGCTGGCGTCCGACGAATAGGTGAAGTCCTCGACGTTGCGGTTCTGGGCGATCTCGCCGCCGTTGTAGTCGAGGTCGACCTGGTCAGCGGTAAGCGCGACCGTGTCGCCGGGCTGCACGGTGATGCTCGTCTCATGCGCGAGAGCGTAGCTTCCGTTGATGGACACGATGCGAGTCTGCATCTCGGCAAAAGCACTGAATCCGCTCAGCAGCAGTCCCACGGGGACAAGCCAAAGAGCGCTCCGATAACGGGCTGGGTTGGGGTTCATCTCTCTCTCTCCTCATTGTGTGAGCTGCTCGAGTGTGTGAGCGAGCAGCGACGACGCGAACGATTCGGCACTAACGCAGGAAACGTGCCGAGCCTGTCGAAGCTTTAGACAGAGAGGCATTTCGCGGAATGATTGCGAAAACGGAAAAGAAACCGCGTGAAATGTTCAGTTATTATTTGTCCCCGCGGAGCCACAGTGCCACTGAGACTCTGGTCGTCTTTTCATGCGCGGGCCGGGCTTCGCTCAAAGCTCGGGCAGCTCGGCGGCCAGCGCCGACGAGCAGCGCGCGCCGTCGCGCCCACTCGGCGCGGCCGGGACGACGAGATCGGCGAGGCCGCCGCGGAGGAGCCGCGCGGCGCCGTGGGTGGCGATGAAGTAGCGCATCGACGGCTCGTACTGGGCGAGCTCGGTGGCGAACGCGGGGAGCTCGTTCTCGTAGATCGCGCGCTCCTCGGCGAAGACCTCGTCGTCGGGCGAGAAGCAACGGCTCGTGGCCTGGGCCTTGAGCTCGGCCAGGTACTGCACGCCATACGCCCAGTTGTTGGCGCCGCCCATCGTGAGGTCGTTCAGGTCGTCGGGATGGTCGTGCATCCACCGCACGGTCGTCAGCGACGCCTCGACCTCGTCGCGGGCCCGCTCGATCGGGCTGATCCAGCGGTAGAGCAGGGCGCGCTCCTCGCGCGAAAAGGCCGAGCCGACCGTGCCCGAGCGCCGCAGGAGCTCGAATCCCAGGTCGAAGGTGCCGCGCCGCGAGTTGATCGCCGAGCTCGCCGCCTCGCAGCCCGCGGCTCC
This sequence comes from Deltaproteobacteria bacterium, assembly GCA_016194795.1. Taxonomy (GTDB): domain Bacteria; phylum Bdellovibrionota; class UBA1018; order UBA1018; family UBA923; genus JACQAX01. The sequence goes on from JACQAX010000279.1 coordinate 7,152, forward strand.
GAGCCAGCTCGCCGCCTGCCGCGCGCGCTGCGCCGAGTGGACGAACTCGTGCAGCACCGTCGAGACGAAGAGCGTGGGGTCCTGCCAGAGAAACTTCTCGGGCGGCGCGCGCAGCCCGTCGCGCACGTAGATGAGCATCCATGGGAGAGTCACGCCGAGGGTCGTCCGGCCGAAGTAACGGGTGAACTCGCCGTCGGAGACGACCTGCGCCGAGCCGCAGGCGCCGTCGTTGAAGCGCTCCAGGTGCGCTCGCGCCCAGCTCACCGTGTCGCGCACCGCCGACTGCACGTCCGGCGGATCCAGCGCGAAGTACGACTGCACGCGCGGATAGAGCGGCCCGAAGTCGTAGGTCGCCGGCGCCGAAGGAACCACCTGCGAGATTTTCTCCTCCGACGCGCGGGGCTTTCCGCAGCCCGCGCCCGTCAGGGCGACGACCAGGGCCACAGCTGCTCCGACACCTCCCCGCGTCCCAAGTCTCATGAGTTAGAGTTTTAGCGCGCAATCCCGGAATGAACAGCTCCTGCAATCTCTTAACTCAATAGGAGCTGAGGTACGCCTTGAGCGCGACGCCGACGGTCTGGTTCTGGAAGTTGCGGTCGACGTAGTCGTTCGGGCCGATGTTGCTGAAGACGCGATACCACTCGTACCACGCGTTGAGCTGGAGGTAGGGGAGCAGGGGGATGATCAGAGTCGGCGTGAGCGAGACGAGGTAGTCGTTGCGGCGCTTGGTGACGGCCTGCCCCTGCGGCGACTGGAAGCTCGACACGTCGGCGTCGGTGCGCAGCACGGTTTTCGGCGAGAAGGCGAGCATGAAGAGCTTGAAGTCGTGCTGAACCGAAAACTCCACGCCGACGTCGTTGTGCGAGTAGGTGATCCCGGTCGTGATCGTGTCGTGCGAGGCCTCGACGTGCTCGAACGAGCCGAGAAACTTCACGAGCCAGTCCGGCGGGAAGAACTCCCACGCATACTCGAAGCGGAAGTGCTTGCCCTCCTGGGGCGCGAGAAACGACGGCGCGAGATGCTCGATGTACAGCATGCCCTGGACCGACTGCTTGTAGTCGGGGCGGTAGATCGCGCCCGACACGCTGCCGCCGTAGGTCGTTCCCAGGACGTGCCCGCCCAGCGACGAGTACGAGCCGAGCAGCCGCGCGCTCAGGTCTTCGCGCGGGCCGACGCGCGCGGCCGCGCGCGCCTCGAGCTCGTGCTCCAGCAGGTCGAACTCGTGGGCCGCGAAATGGGTCCGTTCGCCGAAACGGTACGAGGCGCCGAGCGAGCCCCACGGAACCCACCGCTGCGCGTTCATCAGCGCGTCGGCGCGCGCGCCGGGCGAGGGCCGGGCGGTCGAATACACGAACTCGGGGTGGCGCGGGTTGGCCTCGTAGTCGGCGCCGACGGCCACGTCGCCATAGTAGGTCACCGGAGAGAGCGAGATGGCGCTGTCCTGCTCGATGCGCCCCGAAAGGTACTCCTGCGCCATGCGAACCATGAAAGGGTTGCGCGCGAGCATGAGCACTTTGCGAAAGAGCGGCTCGGCGCTCACCGGATCCTTTTTCCAACGCGACTTCGCGTGGAGGAGCGCGATCAGGTCGCCGGTGGGATCGGCCGCCTCGGCCCGCGCGAACATCTTCTCGGCGTCGGCGCCCGGCGGCTCGCAGTACGCGGCGACGGCGAGGATGTTCGGGCGCAGCTGCGCGCGCGCCTCGGGCGGCACCATCCGGTGCACGAGGTCGCAGCGCCCGGCTTCGTAGTGGGAGAGGATGCGTGCTTGAAATTCAGCGGTGGCCGGGTTGACGGAGGTGGTGGTGGCGCCGGCGGGCGCCGCGCACGCTCCGAACAGCGCGAGCGCGAGGGGAACTCGAATGCGAATTGAGGAAAGCTTCTCTCTCGTGGCGATAGCCCTCATGGTAGCTGGAATTTCAGCAGCCCTAAAGTTTTTTCCTAGCGCGCCGATAAGCTCTCATATGCGTCGTAACTCCGTGGTGCTGCCTCCCAAGAAAGACTCCGCAAAAGCCCAGAAAAAACATCAGTTCTCGACGGTCCTCTCGGCCGATCCGCGCGTGAAGTCCGCGCCCCGGCACCTGGAGGTCATCCATCAAACGACCGCCGAGTCCGGGGAAGTTCTCTTTCTCGTGAAAGTTTATGGCCCGCTCGCGCCTGACGCGCCGGGCAGCGAGCTGATGACTCTCTCGTGCGTGACCAAAACGCAGGGCGTGGAGTGCGAGATGCGATTCGACGAGCGTTTTCCCGTCTCGATCCGCTTTCGAGCGCAGACCGATACGGAGCGCGCGGTGTACGCCCGCGACCAGATCGAGCGCTCCGGGGGCTTCACGAAGCTCGCCGAGCTCTTCCGCTCAAGCTTTCCAAAACTCGGCGTATAAGCGCGGTCCGCTCGCCTGGTCTCGCGTGTTCGACGGCGTGAGCTCGTAGAGAGCTCCGCCCAGCCCGTCTTCGACGCGCTCGTCGAGCTTCGTCGCCGACGTCAGCGCCACCTTGCCGAGGCCGCCGGGGGTGTCGAGGACATACTCGGGCAGCGCGGGGCCCGAAAGGCGGCCGCGCAGCTCGCGCATGAGCTCGAGGCCGCGCGCCACCGGGGCACGATACGCGAAGGTGCCCGGCGTCCAGTCCGGGTGGTGGAGGTAGAACGGCGCCACCCCGTCCTCGTAGAGCGCCTGGAAGAGCGAGGCCAGGGTGTCGGCGTGGTCGTTCACGCCGCGCAAGAGCACGCTCTGGTTGTAGAGCGGAACTCCGGCCTCGCGCAGGCGACGCAGGCCGCGGCGCGCCTCCGGCGTCCACTCGCGCGGGTGGTTGAAGTGCGAGACCAGGCTCACGACGAAGCGCCGGCCGGAGAGCGCGCGGGCGAGCTCAGGGGTCAGGCGCGACGGGAGCGTCGCCGCCATGCGGGAGTGCACGCGCACGTGGCGCACGTGATGGATCGTTTCGACGCGCGCTAGAAACCTCGCGAGCCAGGCGTCGGGCAGCGAGATGGGATCGCCGCCCGTCAGGATCAGCTCGCGGATCTCGGGGTGCGCGGCCACGTACTCCAGCGCCGGGTCGAGCGAGCCGTCGTAGAGGGTCCGCTCGGCGTCGTTGAGGTGCGACTTGCGGAAGCAGAAGCGGCAGTACATCGCGCAGAGCGAGCTCACGTGAACGATCGCGCGATTGCCGTACCGGTGGGTGAGGCGCGGCGCGGCCAGGCGCGCGAGGTCGCCGATCGCGTCGTCAATCCAAGGCGTCTCACGGCCGAAGGCCCGGGCGCTCCAGCGTCGCGCCCACTCCGGAAGGAGAGGATCTTGCTCGCCGAGCGAGGGAATCGCCTGCGCGCGGATGGGGCAGCGCTCGCGGCCTTCGGCCGAGCGATCCATCAAGGCCGCGTAATAGCGCGGCACGCGCACGCGAAAACGGGCGCCCAGCGCCCGGAGGCGCTCGGCGTCCCGGTCCGACAGCAGGCCCGCGCGCTCGAGCTCCTCGACCGAAGAGTACGACTCGAGCAGGTCCTGCTGCCAGCTCTCGTGCTGCGCGACTTCCAGAGCCATGTCAGTTCGGCTCGAAGTAAGTGAACTCCTGCTTGCGGAAGTTGCGGAGCACCCACTTCTTGCCCTCGTGCTTGACGATGTAGTTGGGGTTGACCGGAATCTTCCCGCCGCCGCCCGGAGCGTCGACGACGTACTGAGGAATGCACAGGCCCGACGTGTGGCCGCGAAGCGCCTCGATGATCTCGATGCCCTTCTCGACCGGGGTGCGGAAGTGCGAGATGCCCTGCGAGAGGTCGCACTGGTAGATGTAGTAGGGGCGGATGCGCATGAGCATGAGCTTGTGGACGAGCTCCTTGAAGATCTCGGGCTTGTCGTTGATGCCCTTGAGCAGCACCGCCTGGTTGCCGAGGGTACAGCCGGCATCGGCCAGGCGCGTGGCCGTATCGTACGCTTCCTGCGTGCACTCTTTCGGATGGTTGAAGTGCGTGTTGATGTGGATCGGGTGGTACTTGCGGATCATGTTGATGAAGTTGTCGGTGATGCGGAAGGGCAGCGTCACCAGATTTCGCGAGCCCAGGCGAATCGTCTCGATGTGGTCGCAGGCGCGCAGGCGCGACAGGATCCACTCGAGGCGATCGTCCGAAAGCGAAAGCGGGTCGCCGCCCGAGATGATCACGTCGCGAATCGTCTTCGTCGCTTCGATGTATTTGAGGCCGTTGTCGAGCTGCGTGAGCTGGGCGGCCGAGCCAGGATCCGAAACCTTGCGCTTGCGCGTGCAGTGGCGGCAGTAAACCGGGCAGTTGTGGGTCGTATAAAAAAGAACGCGATCGGGATAGCGGTGGGTGACGCCGGGAACCGGCATGTCGCGCTCTTCGGCGAGCGGATCTTCGAGGTCTTCGGGAAGGATGTTGAGCTCCTTCGTCGACGGCACCGACTGCTGGCGCACCGGGCAGGTCGCGTCATCGGGGTCCATGAGGGTCGCGTAATAGGGCGTGATGCCCATATTGAACATCTCGTTGGATTTTTCGTAAGCGACGCGCTCGTCATCGGTCACCTTGATGACCTTCTCGAGCTGGGCCATGTTCTTGACGCGCTGCTGCTGCTGCCAGATCCAGCTGTGCCAGTCGCTATCCGGGACATGGGCCCAGACGCCCTTGCCGGCCGGTTTGAAGCGTTCACGGACCTTGTTTACGGTGATGATCTCGAGCGCCATGCGGGTGTCCCCTAGAGTTATTCAAACGCTAATAACGTGTTGAATATTTAGGAGTAGCAGACTCGAGCGCCCGATTCAACCCCAGGCCTTGGCGAGGCTGGCGGCGAAGAGCAGGATCGTGAGAACGTAAACAAGCTTCATACTAAAAAGCTTATCGGCAGCTTGTTCAGAAAACTTGAGCATTTTAATATAGTATTAATCCAGAATTAACGAAGCGCTTCGGTGTGGTCATAAACGCGTGAATAGACTTCCTGGATGAGGATTTTGAGGATCGACGTGATCGGGACAGCCACGATCATCCCGACGATCCCGAAGAGCTGGGACCCGAGAATCACCGAGGTGACGACCACGACGGGATGGAGGTCGACGATCTTGGCGACGACCAGCGGGAAGATCACGGCCATGTCGATGACGTTGGCGACCGTATAGATCGCCGTGATCCAGAGCAGCTGGTTCGGCACGGCCGGGTCGAGCACGGCGAGCAGCAGGCCGGGCAGCGCCCCGAGCACCGGACCGAGATACGGGATGGCGTTGGTCGCGCCGGCAAACACGCCGAGCATGAAGGCGTAGGGAACCTTCATGAACAGGCAGCCGAGGGTGACGATGCCGGTGACGAGCGCGGCTTCGATGATGCGCGCGGCGACGAAGCCGCCCATCTCGTCCAGGATTCGCGAGATCAGGCTGTACACCGTCTCGAAATGGCGGTTCGGCACGAGCTTCAGGATCTGGCGGCGGATCTCGTGGGCGTCCTTCAGCAAGATGAACGTGAGAAAGGGCACGAGGAGCAGGCAGATGAGAAACTGCGAGGCGAAGTTGGGCATCGCCGCGAGAAAACGGTCGCTCGATTGCTGCAGCCACGTGAAGAGCTTGCCCGTGAGATCGGTGTTCTTGAACATCGGATAGGGGGCGAGAAGCCGCGCCTCCTGGAGCTTCAGCTTCTCCGTGACGTTAGTCGCGTAGCGCGACGAGCCGCGCTGGAACGCGTCCACTTCCTGGGCGACGCGCGGGGTGAGCGTGCTCACCGAGAAGGCGAGGCCGGCGGCGAGCATGAGGAAGACGCCGAGGATCCCGCTCGTGCGCGAGATCCCTTTTCGCTCGGCGGCGTCGATGAGCGGGGTGAAGATGAAGAAGAGCAGCACCGAGATGAGCGCGCTCGGGAAGAGGGCCGGCGTGAGCGTGAAGACGAGAACCGCGCTCAGCACGACGAAAAGGAAGAAGGCGAGCTTCGTGAACTCCCAGTGCCAGAGTTTCTTGATGGCGGCCTTCATCCTCGGCTCTCCTGCCTCGGCTTAGGCGGAAAGGTGCGCGCGCATCCTGCGCGCGACATTGCATTCGCTCCGCAGGTGCTCCGCGCCCCGCTCATCAGGCGGCCTTCTTTTCGCGGGACAACGTCGTTATCAGCTCGGTCGTCTCGTTCAGGCGGCGGCCGAGCACCTTCGAAAGCTGGAAGAGGATCTTCACGCCGGTCTCGGGCTTGCGCTCCATGATCTCGAGCAGGTCGGGCTTGAAGAAGCCGATGAGCGTCGTCGGCCCCTGGGCGTAAGCCGACGCCGAGCGTTTGTTGTCGGTGTCGATCAGGGCGAGCTCGCCGAAGAAGGAGCCCGGTCCGAGCGTCGTCACGAGGATCTCGCCGTCGGACTTGTCGTGGCCCCGCAGCTTGATGTCGACGGCGCCCTTGGCGATCATGTACATGCCGAGGCCTTTTTCGTACTGCTCGAAGACGGTTTCGCCGGGCTCGTAGGTCCGCACGTGGACGGTTTTCGACACGTACGCCAGCTCGCGTTGCGACAGCTTCACGAAGAGCTGGTTCGATTTCAACGTCGAAAGGATCGTGACTTCCGATTCACTCTTGCGCGAAAAAAGATCCAGCCATAAGAATTTGTTGGTCACCGCCATACCTATTGGATTTATCGGTGCGTCCACCCCCTAAACTGAGCCCAGATGAGGATCCCCAGAGTGAAAATCTTGCTAGTCGACGACTCCGAGCTGATGCTGAGTTACCTCGCGTCATTGTTGAGAAAGCATAAGACTGCTGGCCCACTCGAACTCCGCTCCGCGAAGTCGGCCACCGAGGCCCTGGAGGCCTGCGCGCAGGAGCTTCCCGACGCCATTCTCATGGACTTCGTCCTCGAGCCGGGTCGCACCGGTCTCGAGGTGCTCTCGGCAATTCTTGCCCTCTCCAAGGGGGCCAAAGCCCCCCGCCTCGCGATCCTCACCCAGGGGAAGCTCGCCAACATCGACGAGCAGCGAGCCTTGGGCCTCGGCGCGCGCGTGCTCCAGAAACCGTTGCGAGGCCAGGAAGCGGCCTTTCTCGAGCGAATCGACGAGTGGCTGACGTCATGATAGAGGTTGGCCATGTTTGACAAACTGACTGAACGACTCACCGGCACCTTCAAGAAGCTCTCGGGCGGCGCGGGTCTGTCCGAAGCCCAGGTCGACGAGGGCCTCAAAGAGATCCGCCGCTCCCTTCTCGAGGCCGACGTGCATTTTCGCGTCGCGCGCGAGGTCTGCGACAAGATTCGCGAGAAGGCCCTGGGGCAAAAGGTCTGGGAGAAGCTTTCGCCCGGGCAACAAGTCGTTCAGATCTTCCACGACGAGCTCGTCGCGGTTCTCGGCGGCGTCGACCAGCAGCTGCCGGCGTTCGCCGGAAAGCCGCCCGTCGTGGTGCTGATCGCCGGCCTCCAGGGCTCCGGCAAGACGACCTTCTCGGCCAAGCTCGCCCTCTATCTCACCAAAAAGCTGCGCAAGACGGTGGGCATCTTGCCGGCCGACTGCGCGCGCCCGGCCGCCAAAGAGCAGCTCCTGACGCTCGCCCGGCGCATCGACGTGCCGGCCTTCGACTCCCCGATCGAGCGCGGCGCGGTCGAAGTCGCGCGCCAGGGCCTGGCGTGGGCTCAGAAAGAATTCTTCGACGTCCTGATCGTCGACACCGCCGGCCGTCAGCAAGTAGACGACGAGCTCATGACCGAGCTGGCCGACGTCGAGAAGATCCTCGCGCCCCAGGAGAAGTTCCTCGTCCTCGACTCCATGATCGGCTCGCAGGGCCTCGAGGTCGCGCGCACGTTCAACGAGAAGGTGCGGCTCACCGGCCTGATCCTGGCCAAGCTCGACGGCGACTCGCGCGGCGGTGTGGCGCTTTCCGCGCGCAGCGTGACGGGCCTGCCGATCTACTTCGCCGGCGTCGGCGAGAAGCCTGAAGACCTCGAGGCGTTCCACCCGTCGCGCATGGCGCAGCGGATCCTCGGCATGGGCGACGTGATGACGCTCATCGAGAAGGCCAAAGAAAGCATCTCCGAGGAAGACGCGATGGCGTCGGCCGAGAAGATGATGGGCGGCCGGTTCAACCTCGAGGATTTCCGCGACCATCTGCGCCGCATGAAGAGCATGGGGCCGCTCGAGGGCCTCATGAAGCTCATCCCCGGGATGGGCCAGGCCATGCAGCAGATGAAGGGCATCGACCCCGAAAAAGAGATGAAGCGCATCGAGGCCATCATCAACTCGATGACCCGCGAAGAGCGCGGCAACCACGGCATCCTCAATGGACGCCGCCGGGAACGCATCGCCAAGGGCAGCGGCACGACCGTCGCCGAGATCAATCGCTTCATCAAGCAGTTCGTCGAAACGCAGAAGATGATGAAGCAATTGACCAAGCTCGGCCTGGGCGGCAAGGGCAAGGCGATGGCCAAGATGGCCCAAATGGCCAAGACCATGAAGGGTGGGGGCGGCTTTCCCGGCGGTGGATTTCCAGGTGGCGGGTTCCCTGGGAGCGGCGGCTAAAAAGTCTTGCAGATATTCAGGAAAAGGGTAAAAAGCCCATTCCAATAATTCATTTCAGGAGAGATTGATCCATGGTTGTCATTCGTTTTACTCGCGCCGGTACGAAGAAGAAGCCCTTCTTCCATGTCGTTGTCGCCGATCACACCCGTTGCCGCGACGGCAAGTACCTCGAGCGCCTGGGCTATTACAACCCCAAGGCCAAGAGGGAAGAGCGCTTGAAGATCGATCTCGAGTCGGCCAAGGCCTGGATCGCCAAGGGTGCCCAGCCCTCAGAAACTGTTGGACAACTGCTCGCCGCCGCCTCAAAATCTAAATAACTACAAAGTAGCTATAGTACCTTCGTAGTTCCTGTTGAAGCAGTCATAGCGCCGTTGCGCGCAAGCTGAAGTTGAACTGTGGCTAAAGGAGTAGCTCATGGCGAGAAGCGAGCTTGGGGAACTGATGTACGTGATCGGGAAAGCGCTGGTTGACCTGCCCGACCAGGTCGAGGTCACGGAGATCGTGGGAGAGCAAACCCTGGTCATCGAGCTGAAGGTCGCCAAGGAAGACCTTGGCAAGATCATCGGCAAGCAGGGGCGCACCGCGCGTGCCTTGCGCACGATCCTCAATGGTGCGAGCACGAAGCTGCGCCGGCGAACGGTTCTCGAAATCATCGAGTAAAGTGCGCGTCTCGATACTCACTCTCTTTCCGGAATTCTTCGAGTCGCCCCTGGCGTGCTCGATTCTCGGCCGCGCCCAGACGGCCGGCCACCTTTCCGTCGACACGCTCAACCTGCGCGACTTCGGCGACGGAAAATACCGCGCCGTCGACGACAAGCCGTATGGCGGTGGCGTCGGCATGGTCATGATGCCGCAGGTTCTCGAGCACGCGCTCGGAAACCTGCTCGGGGGGCTCGAGCGCGTCGACCAGCTCGAAACCGACGTCCGCGCCTTTCGAAACAACCCTGAGCGCGAGGCGGGGACGCTGCCCCATGTGGTGTACCTGTCGCCCCAGGGGCGCACGCTGAGCTCGGCCACCGCCCGCCGGCTTTCGAAATACCAATACCTCGTCCTGCTCTGTGGCCACTACGAGGGCATTGATGAGCGGGCCACCAGCTCGCTCGTCCACGAGGAGATCTCGATTGGAGACTACGTCCTGACGGGCGGAGAGCCCGCGGGGCTCGTGGTCATCGACGCGATCGCGCGCTTCATCCCGGGAGTCGTGGGAGAGATGGCCAGCGTCGAAAGCGACACGTTTGAGGTCAACGCGCCCGACATGGTGCCGGGAGGCCTGAAATATCCGATGTTTACGCGTCCCGCCGAGTGGCGAGGCCAGTCCGTGCCCGAGGTGCTGCTCTCGGGCAACCACGGCGAGATCGCCAAATGGCGGCGCGCCGCAAGCGAGGCCCGCACCCGTGACCGACGCCCCGACCTCATCCCTGCGGGCGCGGCGTCTTTGGCGGCGCCCAACCCCTCCAACCCTTCAAAAGCTAAAAAGTAATCCTAGAACGATTTGGTCGGCCGTGTTAATAGCTCACGCTTAGTCGTTGGAAAGAATTCGTGATGCAGATGGCTGACCGGCTTGTTTATGTAGTGCTTTTGCACAGCCCGATGGTGGATCGCACGGGCAAGCAGGTTACCACCGCGGTTACGAATCTCGACCTCCACGACATCGCACGTTCCTGCCGAACGTACGGGATCACGAGGTACTTCGTCGTGAACCCCGAGGTGGAGCAGGAACGGCTCGTAAAGACGATTTTGGGCCACTGGAGAGAAGAAGTTTCCAAGGTCCATCATCCCTCGCGAGCCGCGGCGCTTGAGACCGTGCGCTTCATGCGCACCTTCGAAGAGGCTTTCAACGAAGCCTCGC
>JACQAX010000228.1 GCA_016194795.1 Deltaproteobacteria bacterium
CGAGGCCTACAAGACCTCTCGCGCGAGCTACGGCGGCGAGACGTGCGCCGCCGGCCTGCCGCCCGAGTGCCGCAAGAGCGTTCCGAACATGCCGCGCTGGAAGATGAGCGACGAGCAGAAGAAAAAGTGGGATGAGGAGGCGGCGGCATGGCTCAAGTGATCGTCCGGCTCCTGCTGGCCGTGGCCGCCCTGGGCGCCGACCCGCAGAACGTCGTCGTGCGCGGCGAGCGCGACCTCTCGGGCTTCAAGGCCCAACAGGCGATCGTCTTCGAGGAGGATCGCGTGGTGTACTCGCGCAACTCCAACTTTCTGTGCGAACCCGAGGCGCAGGTGGTGCTCGGCGTGTTCGCGGCGAAGTACGACCGGCCCGCGCGCGGCGAGCGCAAGCTGCTCGAGCAGGTGGTCGCGCGCCTCGGCGGCGACCGGCCCCGCGGCGGCAGCCCGCACGAGCTCAAGCTCTACCTGAACCAGACCGAGGTCACGGCCGACAAGCCGAACGACGCCACGGTCCGGCGGCTGCTCGGCCAGTCGTGCGCGCAGCTTTCGGGCCAGGGGCTGAAGGCCGAGCGCGCGGTTCGCGTGAGCCTCGACGATCCGGCGAGCCCGGTGAAGCTGCGAGTCGAGGGGCTTGACGGGAAGAGCAGGGGCGACGTCGCGATCGCGGAAGCGTGCCGGCGTCAGGGCACCGCGTGGGAATGCGACGTGGCGGGTTTCGGCAAGGCGTTTTTGGCGGCGGGAAAAAGACCGGTTAAATAACGGCGGCTTGAGCGTTCGCGATCAGAGCGATGGCCGAAAACCCCAGAAGCAGCCAGAAGACGGTGTATTTCATCGTTCATCTCCGTTCAAATATTGTATCGACAGAACTTGCCAACCCCAATGAAAAATTCTTATCTTTCCCGTCATGAAACGCGACGACTCGGCAGGTTTTGCCGCCTTACGGGAGAGGCTGGAGCTGATCTACGGACCGAATGCTTTTGTCTCGAAAACGTGGTTGCGCCGCCGGCTGCTGGCGCGCGCCACTCGCCCCGTTCCTGAGCAGGGGCCCGAACCCGAACGTCGTTCGGCGGCTGCGCCCGCGAGCGCTCCCGAAACGCTCGAAGCGGTGCGCGCCGAGCTGGGCGACTGCCGACGTTGCAAGCTGAGCGCCACGCGAAAAACCATCGTCTTCGGCGAGGGCAGCCCGACCGCGGAGCTGATGTTCGTCGGCGAGGGCCCCGGTGAGCAGGAGGACGCGCAAGGCCGGCCGTTCGTCGGCAAGGCGGGCCAGCTGCTCGACAAGATCATCGAGGCGATGGGACTCAAGCGCTCCGAAGTTTACATCGCGAACGTCGTGAAATGCCGCCCGCCGGGCAACCGCACGCCCGAACCGGACGAGGCGGGCGCGTGCGAGCCGTTCCTGTTTCGCCAGCTCGACGCGATCAAGCCGAAGATCGTGGTCGCGCTCGGCGGCACGGCGCTCAAGGCGCTTCTGCATTCCGAGGACGCGCGCATCACGCGGATGCGGGGCAAGTTCACCGACTATCGCGGCGCCAAGCTCATGCCGACCTTTCACCCCTCCTTTCTGCTGCGGAACCCGGATGCGAAGAAAGACGTGTGGGAAGACATGAAGAAGGTCATGGCGGAGCTCAAGAAGTGACGCGGGTCGCGCTCCTCCTCATCGCGGCCGCGCTGCTCTCGACCGCGGCGCGCGCGGCGACGGTGGACGTGGTTCGGGTGAACGGCATCATCAACGAGGGGACGGTGAAGTACGTCAAGCGCGGCCTGTCCATCGCGCGCGCCGACGAGTCGCCCGTGCTGCTCGTCGTGCTCGACACCCCGGGCGGCCTGCTCAGCTCGACGCGCGAGATCGTCCAGGCGATCAACGAGAGCCCGATACCGGTGGCCGTTTACGTCGCCCCCGGCGGCGCCTCGGCGACGAGCGCGGGAACGATCCTCACGATGGCCGCGCACTACGCCGGCATGGCGCCGGGCACGAACATCGGCGCCGCGCATCCGGTGGGCGGGCAGGGCGAGGACATCAAAGGCGCGATGAAGACGAAGGCGGAAAACGACACCGTCGCGTTCATCCGCGCGCAGGCCCTGCTGCGCGGGCGCAACGCCGACTGGGCCGAGGAGGCGATCCGCAAGTCGGTCGCCGTGCCGGCCGACGAGGCGCTCAAGCTCAAGGTCGTCGACTTCATCGCCGACGACCTGAAAGACGCCGTCATGAAGATCGATGCGCAGCCCGCGCGCAGCGGGGTCGCGGGCGCGCCGCGCTCGGCGCGCCAGGTGCATGCCACCGGCCTTCCGCTTCGCGAGATTCCCATGACCGCGGCCGAGAGGTTCCTCGCGTTCATCGGCGACCCGAACGTGAGCTATCTGCTCATGACCCTCGGCAGCTTCGGGCTCTACATCGAGCTCACCACGCCGGGCGCGATCTTTCCCGGCGTCCTGGGGGCGATCTCGCTCATCCTCGCGTTCGTTTCCTTCGCGACCCTGCCGGTGAATCTCGGCGGGCTCGCGCTGCTCGTGCTCGCGTTCCTGCTCTTCGGCGCCGAGCCGTTCATCACGAGCCACGGCGTGCTCACGGTCGGCGGCATCGTCTCGCTGCTGCTGGGCGGCCTCTTCGTTCTCGACGCGTCGACGGGCGACCTGCTCATCTCGCTCGCGCTGCTGCTGCCGACCGCGCTCGCGCTCGCCGGCGCGACGTTCACGCTGATGGAGACCACGTCGCCGTCTCGCGGCGCGAAGGCTTGAAACTCTGGGTCAACAGGAGGCATTGATGGAAGTGCTCGGCGGCGGTTTCGTTTTCATTCTGGTGATCGGCTTCGTGCTGATGATCGCGTCGGTTCGGGTGCTCAACGAGTACGAGCGCGGCGTCGTCTTCCGTTTCGGGCGCATCCAGGGCGCGCGCGGCCCCGGCGTCATCCTCCTCGTCCCGATCGCCGAGCGCATGGTGCGCGTCGACCTGCGCACGATCACGCTCGACGTGCCCGCGCAGGACGCGATCTCGCGCGACAACGTGACGGTGAAGGTGAACGCGGTCGTCTACTTCCGCGTCGTCGACCCGAACCGCGCGGTCGTGGAAGTCGAAAACTACCTGCTCGCGACGTCGAAGCTCGCGCAGACCACCTTGCGTAGCGTGATGGGCCAGGTCGAGCTCGACGAGCTGCTCTCGCAGCGCGACGCGATCAACCACAAGCTCCAGACGATCCTCGACCAGCAGACCGAGCCGTGGGGCGTGAAAGTTTCCAACGTCGAGGTGAAGCAGATCGACCTGCCCGCCGAGATGCAACGCGCGATGGCCCGCCAGGCCGAGGCCGAGCGTGATCGCCGCGCCAAGGTCATCTCGGCCGCCGGCGAGTTCGAGGCCTCTAAAAAGCTTGCCGAGGCTGCCGCCGTCATGGCCAAGGAGCCGATGACGCTGCAGCTGCGCTATCTCCAGACGATGATCGAGATTTCGTCGGACCGGAACACGACGACGTTCATCCCGTTCCCGATCGAGCTCCTGAAGCTCATCAACAAGTAAGACGCAATTCATGAGCGGCGGCTGGGGGATAGGTCCCAGCCGCCGACTCATGGTCCCGAACTGCGTGTGGCTGTGGCGCCAACTTCTTGTGTCGCACTCCAACCACATCTCTTTTATCGGACTAATTTAGTCAGGCTTAACAGAATAAAATAGTCGGGTAATAATTCGACACAATTCGGGCACTTCTTGCCGGGCGGCCTTTGTGTTGCAGTGCGTCTTGCTAGCTCAAGCAGGGCATCACGTACACTGGTGCTCGGAGGTTACTCAAGGTGGAGTATCCCAGCCCCAAGGATGGGGGCCTTCCTCAAAACTCGATTGCCCGTTTCTCGCCCAGGCGCCTGCGCTCGGAGCTCCTGCTCGTCGTGATCTTTCTCGCGGTCACGCTCGGGATCGTGGTCTTCTGCTCGACGGCGCTCGCGGCGCCCGTGCCGGTCGTGCGCGTGATGGTCGACCGCGAGCCGGCGACGCTCAAGATCAACGGATTCGATTTGCTCGTCACCGAGGCGGACACGAGCCGCAGCCTGGCCCACGAGAATCGCCGCGCGTCGGTCAACGTGAAATGCTCGCTCGGCGGGCGGATGGAAGTGAGCTTCGGCGGGGCCAAGGGACGGATGCGCGCCAGCGGCCCGCTCAAGATCACGAGTCTCGGCGGCTTCCTGCGCGTGGGCCAGAGCCAGTACCGCGACGAGCTCTACGTCTACTCGTTCAACGGCGACTGCATCGTCGTCAACCACGTCGACCTCGAGAAGTACGTCGCCGGGCTGCTCAACTCCGAGATGTCGGCGAGCTGGAGCCTCAACGCGCTCACGGCGCAGGCGATCGCCGCGCGCACCTACGCCATCTACCAGATGAAAGAGGCGGGCACGACGCGCTACAAGGGGTTTCGACCACCGTTCGATCTCGACTCGAGCGTGCGCGACCAGGTGTACGAGGGCGCGCAGATGGAGCGCTACAAGGCGTTGCAGGCCGTGCAGCGCACCCGCGGGATGGTGCTCTCGTACCACGGCGAGCCGATCAAGGCGTTTTACCACTCGACGTGCGGCGGCCGCACCGAGACGCCCGAGCGGGTCTGGGGCGTGCGCCTGCCCTATCTTCGCAGCGTCGAGTGCGGGTACTGCAACAAGTCGCCGCGCTTCAACTGGGTCTATTCGATCCCCGGCGGCGACCTCGAGACGAAGCTCCGGCGCGCGGGCCTCCTGCGCGGCCGTCTCGCCGGCATCCGGATCGTCGCGCGCAACCGGCTGGGCCGCGCCTCGCGCGTCGAGGTGCGCGGCACCGAGAACTCGGTCACCGTCGCGGCCACGCGCATCCGCGACGTCGTCGGTACCGTGAACTTGCGCAGCACCGACTTCACGGTCGGCCGAAACCCCGCCGGCGGAGCGCGCGGCGGCGAGTTCGTCTTCATCGGCCACGGCTCGGGCCATGGCGTCGGAATGTGCCAGTACGGCGCCAAGGCGATGGGAGAGCAGGGCCAGAGCTACGCGCAGATCCTCAAGCACTATTATCCCGAAGCGCAGATCACCAAGTACTACTGAAATCTGCTATAACCCGGGCATGCCCTCTGGATTGAAGATTGAAGATTTCGACTTCGCGCTGCCCCCGGAGCAGATCGCGCAAAAGCCGCTCGAGCCGCGCGACTCGTCGCGCCTGCTCGTCTGCGAGGCGGCCGGCGGAAGGCTGGGCGCGCTGAAGGGCCCGCTCGAGCTGCGCCACGCGCACTTCCGCGACGTCGCGGGGATGCTCGGGCCGAACGACTTTCTCGTGATGAACGACGCGAAGGTGCTGCCCGTGCGCCTGCTCGGCGCGCGCGCGCCCGCGCCCGGAACGACGGCGCCGGGTGGCGCCGTCGAGGCGCTGCTGCTCCGGCGCACGGGGCCCC
>JACQAX010000229.1 GCA_016194795.1 Deltaproteobacteria bacterium
AGTAGCCGATCAGCAGATACGAGCACAAGCCGACGCCTTCCCAGCCGAGGAAGAGGATGGGCAGGTTGCCGCCGAGCACGAGCGCGAGCATCGCGAAGCAGAACAGGTTGAGATAGGTGAAGAACTTGGCCGGCGTGCGGTCGTGCGCCATGTAGCCGATCGAGTAGACGTGGATCAGGAAGCCCACGCCCGTGATGACCGAGCACATGATCGCGGTGAGCGGGTCGAAACGAAGCGTGAAGGGCACTGAGAGGTCGCCGGCGGTGATCCACTGGAAGATCGTCTGCTCGATGACCCTCGACTCGCCCTCCATCCCGGCCAGCTGCGCGAACGAGAGCAGCGTCAGCACGAAGGAGCCGAAGATCGCCGCGGCGGCGATCGAGCCGGCGGTACGCGCCGAGAACTTCCAGCCGAAGATACCGTTTATCAGGAAGCCGATCAGGGGTAGCGCTAGAATCAGGCCCAGCATTTCTTACTCCTTGAGAAGTTGGATGTCTTCGGTGCTCACGCTCTTGAGATTTCGGAACAGGGCGATGACGAGCCCCAGTCCGACGGCCGCTTCGGCCGCGGCCACCGTAATGATGAAGAAAACGGCCATCTGCCCCGCGGTGTCGCTCATCTGGCGCGCGAAGGTCACGAAGGCCAGGTTGGTCGCGTTGAGCATGAGCTCGACGCACATCATGATGACCAGGATGTTGCGCCGGACGATCACGCCGAACAGGCCGATGAAAAACAGGGTCGTCGAGAAGATGATGACGTTGGTCGTGCTCATTTGGTCTCCACCCGGCGCTTGGCCAGCGCTACCGATCCGACGATGCCTACGAGCAGCAACAGCGACGTCAGCTCGAAGGGAAGGATGTAATCCGAGAACATCTGCGTCGAGAGAACCATGAGATTGCCGCCGAGCGACTCGATCTTCTCGGGGGTCAGGCCCACGTCCTTCGTGGCGACCGTGCCGTGCTGGATGCTCCAGACGAACATCGCCAGCAGCGCGAGGCACAGGATGCCCGCGCCCACCTGCGAAACCTTGCCCCGGCCGATGTCGAGGCTCTTGGTGTCCGCGTTGAGCAGCATGATGACGAACACGAAGAGCACCATGATCGCGCCCGCGTAGACCAGGATCTGGATCGCGGCGACGAAGTGGGCCTGCAAAAGCGCGTAGTCGCCGGCGACGCAGAAAAAGACGAGCACCAGGCTGAACGCGCAGGAGATGGGATTTTTACCCAGCACCACCCCGAAGAGAGCGAACAGCAATGCCAGGCCGGAGAACACGTAGAAGAAGATGTCGGTCGCGCCGAATGTGAGTTCCATGCTTACTTGTTGCTCCTCTGAACGAGCAATTTTTCCTTGTCGTAGATGCCGTCCTCGCGCCGGAGCACGGCCATCTCGTAGATGTTGGAGAGCTTGATGGCGTCCTTGGGACACGCCTCCTCGCAGAAGCCGCAGTAGCAGCAGCGGAGGATGTCGATCTCGAACTTCACGGGGTACTTTTCCTTGTCGGGTCTTTCGCCGGCCTCGATGTGGATGCACTCGGCGGGACAGACCGTCGGGCAGAGCATGCAGGCCGTGCAGTTCTCGACGCCGTTGACGGCCTTGATGTAGTGCAGCCCGCGGTAGCGGTCCGAGTACTCGCGCCGCTCCTCGGGATACTGGATCGTGACCTTCTTGGCGAAGAACATGTTCTTGATCGTGATCCAGAGGCCGATCACGATCTCGTACAAGTAAAGCCTGTTCAGCACTCCTGATTTCTTGTTGACCAGCATGGTTAGATCACCCCGAAATAGATCAGAACACCGGTGACGGCGATGTTCGCGAGCGACAGCGGCAGAAAGACCTTCCAGCCGAGGTCCATGAGCTGGTCATAGCGGAAGCGCGGGAGCGTCCAGCGGACCCAGACATAGAGCCACATGAAAAACCCGACCTTTGCCGTGAACACGGCGACCTGCAAGATCACCGTCGCCCACGCCAACGGGTCGGCGACGAGGTTGGCCTTGGCGACGAACGGCGCGAGGTGCTCGGCCACGAAGTGCAGGCCGGGGAAGTGGTAGCCGCCGAAGAACAGCGTCGCGGTGAGCGCGCTCGCCGTCGTCATGTTGAGGTACTCGGCCATGAAGAAGAGCGCGAAGCGCATGCTTCCGAACTCGAGGTGGTAGCCCGCGACGATTTCCGACTCGCCTTCAGGCAAATCGAAGGGAAGGCGGTTCGTCTCGGCGTAGACGGCGGCCATGAAGATCACGAACGCCACCGGCTGGATGAAGATGCCCCATTTCGGGATGTGCGCGAAGATGCCCGGCAGCGACGGCGCGATCGGCGCCATCTGCCCGATGACGATGTCGCGCAGCCCGAAGCTCGAGAACGTCATGACCAGGCCGACGATGCTCAGGCCCAGCGAGAGCTCGTAGCTGATCATCTGCGCCGAGCTTCTGAGGCTTCCCATCAGCGAGTATTTGTTGTTGGACGACCAGCCGGCCATGATGATGCCGTACACGCCGAGCGAGCCGACCGAGAAGATGTAGAGCAGGCCGACGTTCAGATCGGCGATCTG
>JACQAX010000070.1 GCA_016194795.1 Deltaproteobacteria bacterium
CTCCTCATCTCACTCCAGCATGATCTTGGCGAACTGCTGCTTGATCTCGTCGCGCTCGGCGCGCACCTTCGCGATGAGCGCCATGTCCCACGGCATCGCGGTCTTCAGCACGTTGGCCCAGGGCTCGGCGCCCGGCGGCGGCGCGATCTCGGTGCAGATCGAGTACATGTCGCCCTTGGTGATGATCTCCTGTGCTTCCGTCGTGAACAGGTAGTCGAACACCTTCTTGGCGAGCTCGGGTTGCGCCGTTTTCGCCGTGATCGCCAGCGGGCTCGGGATCGTCACCGCGCCCTCGGCCGGGTAGACGGCGGTGATTTTCGGATTTTTCTTGCGGGTCGTAAGGACGTTCTCGAGCAGCACGATGCCGACGGGCCGCTCCTTGGATTCGATGCGCGCCATCACCGCGCTGTTGCCGCCGGCCGAGAGCGCGCCGTTGGCGCGAAGCTTCTGGAAGTAATCCCAGCCAAGCTTTTTCTCGACGAGCGCGACGGTCGTGAACGCCGTGCCGCTCTCGAGCGGGCTCGGCATCGCGACCTTATCCTTATACTTGGGCAGGATGAGCTCGCCGAAGCTCTTCGGCGCGTCGGCCGCCGGGTAGACGTCCGAGTTGTAGGCGAGCACCATCACCGGCACGCGCGAGGCCGACCAGGTGTGCTCCGGGTCCTTGAACTGCGCCGGGATCTTGGCGACCGCCGGCGAGTCGTAAGCGAGAAGCTGTCCCTTGGCTTTCAGGTCTTCGTACCAGAAGAGGTCGCTCGTCATGATGATGTCGGCCTGGGTATGGCCCGACAGCAGCTCGCTGTTCACCTTGGCCGCGACGTTCTCGCTTCCGGCCTGGTACCACTGGATGTCGACCCCGGGAAACTTCGCAGCTACCCGGGCCTTCATGTCTTCCACCACGTGCGGATAAAGCGACGTGTAGATCCAGAGCGTGGGGCCCTTTTTCGAGGTGCAGGCCGGGAAGAGGAGGAGCGCCGCGAACGCGGCGGCTACGATGAAGTTTTTCATAGGTTTAAAATCCTTACCCCAAGGACGGAGATTGAAAAAGAGAAATGCTGCGCCGCGCGATGACGGGGTGCGTTGCGCACGCTAAAGCAGCCGACAAAGGGGTAATCCATTCCATGAAATTTTTGAAAGCATTGCCAGCTCTTCTCGTCCTCGCTCTTTCGGTCAACAACGCCCACGCCATCTTCAACGACAGCGTGGATCGGCAGCCCAGCAAACCCGCGGCCTCGTGGCTCAACGACCTCGTCGCCACCGGCATTGCCGACTTCACCGATTATCAGATCGGCGACGAGTGGGGCAAAAAGCCGACGACGCGCGAGACGCTCAAGGGGCACTCGGGCGCCTTCATCCGCACCTCGCTCGCGACTGCCCGCTACGGCGGCGGCACGGCGTTCTACCTCGGCAAGTTCAACGGCCACCACATGATGGCCACCAACCACCACGTCATGCCCGACGCGCGCATCTGCGACTCGCGCTTCGCCATCTTCCCGCTGCTCGGCCTCAAGTTCCACTGCGAGAAGTTCTACGGCGACTGGACGAACATCGACCTCGCGCTCTTCTCGATCACGGTCGGCCAGCCCGAAGACGAAGAGAAGCTCGCGCAGATCGCCGGCAACTTCGCCTGGCATAAGACGCTCTACCCGGGCGAGGAGCTCATCACGGCCGGCTACGGCGTCTTCCGCAACTCGCAGCGCAACCTGGTCGTCAACGAAGACGGCGACTGCAAGGTCTTCTCGGACAAGGGCGACTACCGCTTCATCACCGACCCCGACAAGATCAACCCGGCCGACTACCAGGCCTGGTCGTTCTCGACCGGCTGCGACGTCTCGCACGGTGACTCGGGTTCGTCGATGGTCGACCGCGTGACCGGCGAAGTCGTCGGCATCATCTGGACGACCGCCACCCAGAAGCCCGAGCGCATCCGCAGCTCGAGCTATCTCCTCGAGGTGCTCTCGAAGCAGAACGAGGACGTGTGGCAGTGGCTCTCGTATGGCGTGCCGGCTCCCAAGATCTTCGACTTCCTGAAAGAGAAGCTCCAGTCGGGTGCCTTCAAGGACCCGGACACGGCTCTCACCATCGAGACGGTTCTCCGGAACTAGCTCTTCGCGTCGGCGCGCGCTCGCCTTGGCGAATAGGCCAGGGCGAGCGCGCCCACGACGTCCGCTCCCAGCTTCTCCGCCAGTAAGTCGCTGCAGCCCTCCACCGTCGCTCCGGTCGTCACCACGTCATCGAGCAGCACCAGGCTCTCCTCGCTCCCTTTGCCGGATCGTCGAGTCACCCCATAGAGCTTGCGCATGTCGCGCGAGCGGCGCTCGCGCTCCGAGAGCGCCTTCTGCGGCTTTCGGGGCCAGAGTCGCCGCGCGAGCACCTGGCGTTCGACGAGGGGCTGCCCGAGGCGCGCAAGCTCCAGCGCGAGCGCTTCGGTGAGGTGAAGCCCCGCGAACACGCGCCCCGGAACCCAGGCCATCCGCAGCGTGCGCCATTCCGGCGGCGTCGCCCGGCGGATCAGCCGGGCCAGGCGCCGGATCACCACCGGCGTCACGAGGTGTTTCTGGCGCAGGACGAGCGAGCGCGTCCACTCGTCGTCGTAGGCGAGCGCCGCGCGCAGCTCCAGACCGCCGTCGAGCGCGACGGCCTCCGGCGGGCGCCGCTCGAGGAGGGCGAGCCGCAAGGCGCAGTCGTCGCACGCCAGCCGCGTGTCGCCGGTGCGCCGGCGGCAGAACGGGCAAAGCGCTCCGAGGAGGGAAGCAATCCAATCCATGCGTTCGAGACAGTGCGTGAACCGTGCCATGGCTGGAATTCCGTGGACGGAATTCCGCCACGCTTTTCGACCGTAACAGAACGTGACGGCGGCGGCGGTGACTTCGCAGTTGCGCTTCCCGCTGGTTGTGGCTCAATTGAGGAAGAGGAGCCATCGCGATGCCGGCAACGATGACAGCAAAAGTGCTCATGACCCCGGAACCGATCTTCGTCCAGCCCAATGCCGACCCCTCGGAGATTCTCAGGATCTTCGCCGAGAAGAAGTTCACGGCGCTTCCCGTCGGCACGGAAAGCAGCGTGATGGGCGTGTTGAGCGAGATGAGCCTGGTCAAGATCATGGTTCAGTTCTCGATGGAGGGCAAAACCAAGAAGATCGGCGATTACATGGGCCTGCTCGAGAAGGCGACCTACGTCGCGCAGACCGCGCAGCTCCACGACATCGTGAAGGCGATGGTCGCGTCGACCACCCACCGCGTCCTCGTGAGGGACAACTTCGACAAGATCGTCGGCATCCTGAGCCCCAAAGATCTGCTCAGGGTTCTTTCGGGCGAGCCGGCGTAGCAAGCCCTCGCAGGATCGCCGCCGACAGAACCCACGCGAGCAAGACCGCGAACCCCGCGTTGCGCAGGAAAAGCCAGCGGCGATCGGGCTCGAAGCGGGCCTCGAGCTGATGGTGGCCGCGCGGCACGAGCACGGCAAACGAGTAGCGCGCCAGGCGCGGCTGATCCGTGTCCGGCGGGGTTCGCTGCGCCACGGGCTCGCCGTCGAGGACCAGCGTCGACCAGGGGAAAGCGAGAACGTTCGTCAGGAGCAGCGACGTTTCCTCGAGTTCGAGCTGCAGCGGCAGGGCGAGGCCGAAGTTCGCGCCGAGGCCGATGGGAATGTGGACCTGGCGCTCTTTCACGCCCGGCGCACGCGCGAGCTTGGGAAAGAGCGAGGGCGTCGCGTAGTCCGATAAGCCCAGGTACCAGCGCGGAAGGTGCGGCAGCTCGCGATCGATGGGCGGCGGAACCCCGCGCTGCCGAACGAGCCACGCATGGTCGAGCTTGACGGCCGCGAAGGACGCCGCGACGACGAGACAGGCGATGGCGGCCCAGCGCGGCGCCGCGAGCCCGCGCGCGCAGAGCGAGAGCCCGAAGACCACGCACAGCAGGGCCAGGTTCTGATACGTCACGAGGCGCGCGGCGAACTGGATGACGCGAAGCTGGGGCGGGAGGATGCCAAAGAGCCATGGGCTCAGCGAGGCGTGGAAAAGAGTCGCGAAGACGGCGGCGCCCGAAAGCGCCACGATGAGCACGCGTCGGCGGGCGCCCGGAGTGTTGTGAGTCCGCCGCCAGGCCGCGGACGCGAGCGCGGCGGCGAAAAGCAGGAGCGCGACGTTGGCCGTCGCCGTGATGTACGGGGCGATCTTCGGCGCCAGCAGGTCCTTCGGCGCGCGCGCGTACGGCACGAGGCGACCGAGCAGCGAGTCGACGTCGGGGTAATACGAAACCTCGCGTGTCGTCTCGGTGACGATGGCGAGAAACGGCCGGAAGGAGCGCAGCGCGAACAGCCAGGCCGACAGGCAGAGCGCCGTCAGGGCGAGCTGGGGCACGACCCAGGGGAGCGCTCGGTAGCGGCGGGTCAGGACGACGCTCGCGGCCATCGTCGTGAGCAACGCCAGGCTGCCATACGCGCCCGTGATCGGGTGCGTTCCCGCCATCAGGCACCAGCAAAGCCCCAACGCGGTCGACTTGCGAAGACGCTCGTCATCCGGGCAGAGGAGAAGCTCGAACCAGTAGGCGAGCGCGCACGTGAGGAACGCCGCCGCGAAAAACTCCGTGATGAGATGCCAGGTGTAGAGGCTGTTCAACGGATAAACGGCCCAGGTCACGAGGCACGCGACCACGCCCGCGGTTCGCGGCTCGAGCCAGGCGCGGACGAGCGCGCCGCGCACCACCCGAAACTGCGCCCAGAGCACGGCCACGACCGCGAGCTTCAGGGCGAGCGACGCGCCGAGCGGCACCGCGAGGAGGCCGAGCAGGGGATGGAACAGGTATCCGTAGAAGAGGGGCACGGGCAGGTGGAGCTGCTCGATCGTGCTCACGACCGTCGGAAAGGCGCCGTGGTTGCGCAGGTACTCGGCGAAGTAGGCGATGTGCCAGACGTGGTTTTCCCAGTTCGTCCCGAACGAGCTCGACGTGGTGAAGAGCATGAACGTCGGAAAGAAAACCACGAGGAGTTCCGCCACCCTGCCGGAAAGTGAGAGCCGCGCCGCCGTTCGGGTCATCGTGTCTCGAGTTTACACCAAAATCTCCCGTGGACACGGACGGCGATCGGAGTTTCAATCAATAGGTGGAGATGCGCGTCGTCGGCGGAGCTCGAATCGTTCTTGGCGGAGCCTGTCTGGCGCTTTGCGCGGCGGCCTGCTCGCTCGAGCCGAAAACGGGTGCCAGCGCCTTTTCAGTGGCGCTGCGACCGTCGTCCGCCTTGTCGGCCTTCGACGTTCTCTCGGGCGGGCCCTCGATCCTCGCCACGCCGACTTCGCTCGGGAGCCTCAACTGCTTCGGCGTCAGCGTCTCCGGCCCCGGCGTCGACGGCACGGCGTTCTGCCCCGGCATCACCGCCGGCGTCGTCGACGGCACCTATTCGGACATCAATACGCAGTTCAAGGTGTCGGTTCCGGTCGGCCTCGGAGCCCTGACCTTCGAGGCGTACGGCTCGCTGTCGAGCTCGTGCACGACGCTGGGCTCGGCTTACCCCGATCCCCTGTATTTTCTCGGGCGAGTCTCGGCCGACCCCACCGCGGCCACCACCGTCGACGTCCCGGTTTCGTTCAACGCGTCCCTCTCGCCGTTCACCTGCTCGGGCGGCTCGTTCAACCTCTTTTCCGACACCTTCAACTACGGCCTCACGAGCACCTCGCTGCCGTCCTGCTCGTCGAACTGGGTCACCGGCGGCGGCTCGAATCTGCAAACCGATTCGGGCTCGGGCAACCAGCTCCACATGGTTCAGGCCGGCACGGGCGGCATGGATTTTCTGAACAGGACGGTCGATACGTCGCTTGCCGAGACCGCGCTGTCGCTCACGGTGCTGAGCTTCAGCCGTCCGGGGGCGACGACGGTCGGCGTGATCCTCGGCGTGGCCAACCACACGACGTCCGCGCCCGCGGCCGGGCAACAGATGGTGGGCTGCCGCTTCCTGGTCGGCGCCACCACCACCGACGTCGCGATGGACGTCGGCTCCGGCGACGCCACACTGGTTCCGAGCGGCGCCGTCGGCTCGCAGCTCGGCGTTTCGCCGCCTTACCGGGTCGTCTGCCACGTCAAGCGCACGTCGACGAGCAGCTACACGGTTCAAGGCGAGCTGCTCAACCTCTCGGGCACCTCGCTTGCCCTGAGCTCGGTGGCCACGGTCAGCTCCGTCTGCACCGGCACGAACTGCAGCCATGCCTTCATCCAGGGTTTCGCTTCCGGCGCCCCGGACAATATCGATTTCGACAACTACTCGATCGACCAGACTCGCTGACGGCTACGAGGCGAGGATCTCGGCGAGCCGGAGCAGCTCGCGGTCGGGCTTCTTGTGGCGGCCGATGATCGACTTGAATGCGATGCGAGCGATGCGGCCGTTGACCTGGCCGATGGCGAGGTCGCGCTTGCCCTGGAGCACGGCCTTCACGGCCTCGGCGCCCATGAGCGACGCCATGTAGCGATCCATCGCCGACGGGCTGCCGCCGCGCTGGACGTGTCCCAGGATCGCCACGCGCGCGTCGATGCCCGCGCGGGTCTTGAGCTCGTGGGCCATGCGGTACACGCTGCCCGGCTTCTCGCCCTCAGCGACGATGACGATGCTCGAGTTCTTGCCGAGCGCCGCGCTCCGCTGCAGCGATTTGATCAGCGAGTCGATGCCCTTGTTGCCTTCGATCTCGTCGGGCACCACGATCGTCTCGGCGCCGCCGCTCACGCCGACGCGGATGGCGATCTCGGCGCTCGTGCGGCCCATGACCTCGACGAGGAACACGCGGTCATGCGAGCTCGCCGTGTCGCGGATCTTGTCGATCGCCTCGACGGCCGTGTTGACGGCCGTGTCGAAGCCGATCGTGTACTCCGAGCCGTAGACGTCGTTGTCGATCGTGCCCGGCACGCCGACGACCGGGTAGTCGTTCTCCTTGCCCATGAGGTGGCCGCCGGTGAACGAGCCCTCGCCGCCGATCACGACGAGCGCGTCGATCTTCTTGCGGCGCAGGATGTTGACGGCCTCGGCGCGCACCGCTTTCTGGTGGAAGGCCTTGCACCGGTCGGTCTTGATGACCGTGCCGCCTCGCTGGATGATGTTGGCCACTGAGCGCAGCCAGAGCTCCTCGATGTTTCCCTCGAGCAGCCCGCTGTAGCCTTTGTGGACGCCGTAGACGTGCAGCTTGGCGTAGATGCCGTAACGGACGACGGCGCGCAGGGCCGCGTTCATGCCGGGAGCGTCGCCGCCGCTGCAGAGCACGGCGATGGATTTGATCGATTTCTTCGCGGTCATGTGCGGCTCCCCGTCAGCAGCGACTTCTGGGTCATCTCGGGCGGCTTCGGCAGCCCGAGCACCTCGAGGATCGTCGGCGCGATGTCGGCCAGGATGCCGTCGCGACGAGCGCGCGCACGGCGGCATCGTAGTTGCCGGTGTGGCCGACCATGTCGGCGTTGGCGAAGTTGAGCAGCACGAAGTTCTCGTCGCCCTTAGCGAGCCGCGCGGCCACCTGGTCGGCGACCTCGAACGCGCTCATCTCGGGCTTCTGATCGTAGGTCGCCACGTCTTTCGGCGAAGGCACGAGGATGCGCTCCTCGCCCGGATACGGCTGCTCGCGCCCGCCGTTGAAGAAGAACGTCACGTGCGCGTATTTCTCGGTCTCGGCGATGCGAAACTGGCGCAGGTGGTGCTCGGCGAGCACGTCCGGGAGAATGTGGGTGAGGTTCTGCGGCGGATACGCCACGGGCAGGGGAAGCTTCTTGTCGTACTGGGTCATGCACGCGTAATAAGAAAGCTTGGGGCGCGTTCCGAGCGCGAACTCCCTGAAGCCGTCCTCATTGAACGCGCGCGTGATCTCGCGGGCGCGGTCGGAGCGGAAATTGGCGAAGATCACGGCGTCGCCGTCGGCGATCTTGCCGCGTCCGGCGTCGGGCGCGAAGCACGTCGGCAGCACGAACTCGTCGGTGACTTCCCTGGCGTAGCTTTCTTCGAGAACTTTCACGGCGGCACCGATGCCGTTGCCGTGCTTGAGCGCGTACGGCTCCTGCTGGCCGGTGAGCGCCTTCCAGGCCTTCTCGACGCGGTCCCAGCGGTTGTCGCGATCCATGGCGAAGTAACGCCCGCCGATCGAGCCGAGCACGGCCGAAGGGTGCTTGCGCAGGAACTCTCCGAGATCTTTCAGGTAGCCCAGGCCCGACGTCGGCGGTGTATCGCGGCCATCGGTGAAGGCGTGCACGGTCACCGGCGCCTTCTCGGCCGCCATGTCGACGAGCTCCTTGATGTGCGAGCTCATCGCGTGGACGCCCGCGTCCGAGAGCAGCCCGAGGATGTGCACGCGCCCGCCCGCCGTCTTCGCGGCGTCGATCGCGGCATTGAGCTCCTTGTTGCGGCGGAAGTCGCCGTCGCGGATGGCCTTGTTGATGCGCGTGAGCTCCTGGTACACGATGCGCCCGGCCCCCATGTTCATGTGGCCCACTTCGCTGTTGCCCATCACGCCCGCCGGCAGGCCCACCGCTTCGCCGCAGGTGATGAGCTGCGCGCGCGGAAACCGCGTCGAGAGCGTCTTGTAAAAAGGCATGTGCGCGTGCTGGATGGCGTTCCACGGCGAGTTCTTTCCGTCGCCGAAGCCGTCGAGCACGATCAAAAACACCTTTGGGAATTTATCCGGCGAAAACGTGTTGGGATCAGTCATGCGGTACGGCCATCAGACCGCACTAAACACGGTTTTTCAATTGTTGTGATACGGGTGGCCGGCGAGGATCGTCAGCGCGCGGTAGACCTGCTCGGCGGCGACGGCCGCGGCCAATTCATGGGGAAAGGTGAGGGGGGACAGGCTCCATTGGAGCTGCGCCCGGGCTTTGAGCTCAGGTCCGTAGCCATGCGCTCCGCCGACGGCGATCACCCACTCCGTGAACGAGCCATCCTTGATCTTCTCGACGCGCGCCGCGAAATCCCGGCTCTCGAACGGTTTCCCGCGCTCGTCGAGCAGCGTGAGAAAGACCCGGGAGCCGCGCTTTTCGAGAAACCTCTCGAGGGCGGCGTCCTGGCTCTCGCTCTCGGGTACGCCCTTGGGCGCGGCGAGCTCGGCGTGCTCGAACGTGGCGAAGCGCCCCGCGAGCTTGAGGTAGTTGGCGACCAGGCGCTCGCATTCCGCCGACTTGAAGCGGCCGATCGTGGCGAGCGTGATCTTCATTGCGAGGCGAGGCTCGCCGCGGGCGAGCCGGAACGCGTGGTATAGTACTCTTCGGGGATGCGCAGCCGGGGCGCGTCGCTCCAGAGCGTCTCGAGGTCGTAGAACTCGCGGATCGTGTCGTGGAAGACGTGAATGACGACGCTGCCGAAGTCGATGAGAACCCAGCGTCCTTCGTCGTAGCCCTCGATGCGAGGCGCGTTGAGGCCGTTCTCCTTGGCGAACCGGTCGATCTCGTCGGAGATCGCCTGCACCTGGCGCTCGTTCATCCCGCTCGTGATGAGGAAGAAGTCGGTGAACGCGCCGAGCTTGCCGACCTCGTAAATCAGGCTGTGGTTCGCCTTCTTCTCGATGGCGGCCCGTGCGCAGAGCAGAACCAGGTCTTTTGACGTCGCGGAGTCGCTACGCTTCATGAGTTTTTGGTACCATACAGGTTATTCGTTTTCAAATAGCGCTCCACCGCGCTCGGCACGAGATCGGTGACGTTTTCCCCGAGCTGCAGGCGGACGCGAATGGCCGTCGAGCTGATCTCGGGAAGCCTCGCCTCGAGCACGCAGACGCGGGTGCCCGTGCGGGTCGCGAAAACGCGCGCGAAGGGCGCCGGGTCGGCGTCTTCGAGCACGCGCAGCAGGCCGGCCTTTGTCAGCTGCTCGAGCCGGCGGCTGAGCTTCGAGAGGGTGGAGGCGGTCGGCTGCTGGTCCCAGCCGGCGCGGCTGGCGACGACGTACGAGCAGGCTTCGAGCACGTCGGGAAACGCATGCCACTTCGGCAGGTCGTGGAACGCGTCTTCTCCCAGGATGAAATGAATCGACGAGCCGGGGTGCTGTCTCGTGAAGTACTCGATCGTGCGGATCGCGTAGCTCGGGCCGTCGCTCTCCATCTCGAAGTTCGAGATCCGCGCTTCCGGCACCCCGTCGAACGCGAGGCGCACCATCTCGAGACGGTGCGGGTCGGAGATCTCGTACGGGGGCTTGTGCGGCGGCTGCTTCGTCGGCACGATCCAGAGCGGCTTGAAGCCGCAGCGGCGCTGCACCTCGCGCGCAAGCTCCACGTGGCCGTTGTGTACCGGGTCGAAGCTTCCACCGAGGATGCCGATGGGATTCGAGATCATGCGACTCCGTCGGCCGTGGCTTGAACCTGAGCGTGCGTGCGCTTCAGCCCATCCGGTCCGAAAAGGCGCTTGGCCAGGCGGTCGAGCAGCGGGTCGAGGCCGATGTGCGCGGCGCCCGAGATGAGCAGCACGTCTTTGTAACCCAGCTTGCCCATTTCCTTGCGGACGTCCTCGAGGAATCGATCGTCGTAGAGATCGGCCTTGTTGAAGGCGAGAATCTGTTCCTTGGACGAGAGCTCGGGGCTGAACGTGTTCAGCTCGGCATCGAGGATTTCCTTGTCGCGCACGGCGCCCTTGGCGATCTCGGCCGCGTCGTCGGCGCCGAATTCCTTGAGGAGCTTCGCGCCGTCGATCAGGTGGACGAGCAGCACGGTGCGCTCGAGGTGCTTGAGAAACTTCGTGCCCAGGCCGCGGCCGAGGCTCGCGCCTTCGATGAGGCCCGGAACGTCCGCGACGACGAAGGTCGGCGAGCCGACCTCCTTGCCGATTCGCACGACTCCGAGGTTCGGGGTGAGCGTCGTGAAAGCGTAGTCGGCGATCTTCGGGCGCGCCGCCGAGATCTTCGAGATGAGCGTGCTCTTGCCCGCGTTCGGGTAGCCGACGAGGCCGACGTCGGCGAGCAGCTTGAGCTCGAGCTTCAACACTTTTTCCTCGCCCGGCTCGCCGGGCTGCGCGAACTTCGGCGCCTGGTGCGTCGACGTGGCGAAGTGGCTGTTGCCCTTGCCGCCGCGGCCGCCTTTACAGATGAGGATCCTGGCACCCGGGTCGCTGAGGTCGGCTACGATCTCGCCGGTCTCGGCGTTTTTGAGGATGGTTCCCAGAGGGACGCAGACGACCACGTCTTCGCCGTCAGGGCCCGCCTTGTTGCTGCCCTGGCCAGGCTTGCCGTTCGGCGCCTCGTAGGCGCGCCGATAGCGGAAGTCGAGCAGCGTGGCGAGATTGTGGTCGACGGCAAACCAGACGTCGCCGCCCTTGCCCCCGTCGCCGCCGGCGGGGCCGCCGCGAGGCACGTATTTTTCACGACGGAAAGCGACGCAGCCGGCGCCGCCGTTTCCTGACCTGATCGTGATTGTCGCTTCGTCGATGAATCTAGCCATAAAAATAGAGACGGCGGTCGCTGCATCATCCACGCTTTTATCGTGATGAATGCCTCGCCGCCGTCCTCAACACTTCCGAATCAAATTTTGTTTCAGGCCTTCGGATAAACCGAGATCTGCTTGCGGGTCTTGTCGAAGTATTCGAAAGCGACCACGCCTTCAATGATCGAGTACAAGGTGTAGTCCTTGGCGACGCGAACGTTCTTACCCGCGTGGAAGCGAGTGCCGAGCTGACGCACGAGGATCTCGCCCGAGTTCACGAGCTGACCGCCGTAGCGCTTCACGCCACGCATCTGCGGATTCGAATCACGACCGTTTCTGGAACTACCACCAGCTTTTTTGTGTGCCATGGATTTCTAGCTCTTAGTCTTTCTTCTTAGTTGCGGTTTTCTTCGGAGCAGCGGCCTTCTTAGGCGCTGCCGTCTTCTTCTCGGTACCCGAGGCCGACTTCGCGGTCTTCGTCGTCGGGCCGTGAGCGGCTTCGTGCTTCGCCTGGCGCGTCGAGAACGGCACGCTGGCCTTCACGAGAGCTTCAGTGCGCTTGGCCGCGTCGACCGTGATGGCCTGGCCGGCGACGTCGAGCTTCGTCACGAGAACGCGCGTCACTTCCTGGCGATGGCCGATCATGCGGCGATAGCCCTTGCGGCGCTTGTATTTGATCGTCAGAAGCTTTTCGCCACGAGTCTGCTGAACGACTTCAACAGTCAGAGTGGCCTGCGCGA
>JACQAX010000240.1 GCA_016194795.1 Deltaproteobacteria bacterium
AGCGCTGTAAAAAATGAGACGCACTTTCTCGCCGCCGGGCCGTCAGGTTTAATATTTCCTCACTATTTCTTTAATAACTTTGAGAACCGACGGCTATGCCAGACAAGCGTAAAATTCTCATTATTGACGACGAGCTGGATAACCGGGAGCTGCTCGAGCAGATTCTGACGGATAAGTTCAAGGTCTTGTCGGCGGAAGACGGCGAGGCTGGACTCCGAGTCGCTCGAGCTGAGCTGCCCGATCTTATCCTGCTCGATATCACCATGCCGAAGCTCGACGGCTTTGCCGTCTGCGAGACCTTGCGCACGAACGAGGCTACCCGCGACATCCCGATCATCATGCTCACGGCTGCGAGCGACGTTGACCATCGGATCCGCTCGTTCATGACCGGCGCCGATGACTTCGTTCCCAAGCCATTCCGGCCGAAAGAGTTGCTCGCCCGTGTGCTCTCGAAGATGCGCCGGGTGGAGGAGCGCAAGGGCAAAGAAGAGGTGCTCGAGTGCGGGAACCTCGTTCTCGACCTTCGCAAGATCGACGCGCAGCTGAACGGCAAGTCACTCGGCCTGAGCGTGCTCGAGTTCAACCTATTGAAATGCTTCGTGCAAAACAAGGACCGCGTCATGAGCCGCGAGCGCATCCTCGAGTCGGTGTGGCGCGACTCGGTCGTCTCGGACCGCACGGTTGACACGCACATCGTGTCGCTCCGCAAGAAGCTCGCCGACTTTGACCATACCCTGGCTACCGTTTACGGGGCCGGCTACGTTCTCAAGAAAGAGTAAGCTCTGACGCGATACGTCAGGCGACTTTTTTGACGTCCGAGTCCGCCAGGATTTCGCCGGTCGTGTCGATGATCGAGCCCGAGGTTTTGAGCTTGGAGCGCCCCTTCGAGAGGGCAGCTTCCCGATACGTCGCCATGCCGATGCGCTTCTTCATTTTAACGGAGGCGCGCCGGCAGGCGCCGAGAAGGTGAACGACCAGGTCGAGCCACTGGGCCTTGGCCGCTTCCGGCAACGAGGCCTCGACGGCCGCGACCGCCGTTTCGGGCTCGACGGCAACCCCGCCCTTGAGCCGCTCTTTATGCTCGGCGACCCGGTCTCGGGACGGCTTCTTGAATTTTAGGAGCTTGAACTTCTGCGGTGGGTCGGCGTCCGGACGCACCTCTCCTGGGAGGTGTGGTGCCGCCGCTCGTATAGGCTTGAAGTACTTTACGAGCGATTTGCCGATTCTTTGTAATGTATATGCCACGGTGGGCCTCCAGTTGCCTTGCGCGACGAACTGGACTTCCAGACGTGAAGTGGTCTTCCCTAAGCCTGCGTAAAAAACTACCCAAAACAAACTACTGGCATTAAGCTTATCGGTATTCGGCCGTTAAACTTTAGAAAAAAAGCGCCGAAAGCACTGAGAATAATACTTTATTAGTATAATCAGCTATTTGGAATGCTTAATTGACACGCCATAGGGTGGGTGTTATCCCCAGCCTTCCTATATTTGAAAGGGGTTTTAGCCAATGATGGATCTCTTCGAAAAGTGCCGCTCTTTCCAGGACGCCAAGACACTGATGGGCGCCGGCCTTTATCCTTTCTTCAAACCCATTGAGGCTTCGCAGGGTTCGACCGTCACCACCCATGGCACCAAGAGAGTCATGATCGGTTCCAATAACTACCTGGGCTTAACCCACCACCCACGGGTCATGGCGGCCGCCAAGCGCGCCATCGACGAGTTCGGAACGGGCTGCACCGGTTCGCGCTTCCTCAACGGCAACCTCGTGAGCCACGAGCGCCTCGAGGAGAGCCTGGCGAAGTTTCTCGGAAAAGAAGCCTGCCTCGTCTTCTCGACCGGCTTTCTGGCCAACCAGGGCAGCCTCTCGTGCCTGGTCGGTCGCAACGATGCGATCCTCTCGGATCGCGAAAACCACGCCTCGATCATCGAGGGCACCCGCCTTGCCGTTGGCGAAACCATCCGCTTTCCTCATAACGATATGGACGCGCTCGATCGCATCCTGACTGAAAAGCGCGCCCAGTACGACGGCGTGCTGATCGTCGCCGACGGCGTCTTCTCGATGTCGGGCGAGATCGTTGACCTGCCTGGTCTGGTGAAGATCGCCAGCAAGCACAATTGTAAGCTCTACATCGATGACGCGCACAGCCTCGGCGTGCTTGGTGAGCTTGGTCGCGGCACCGGCGCTCACTTCGGCCTGACCGACGAGGTCGACCTCATCATGGGCACGTTCTCGAAGAGCTTCGCGTCCATCGGCGGCTTCATCGCCGGCGATGCCGACACCATCCACTACATCAAGCACAAGGCCCGCCCGTTCATGTTCAGTGCGGCCATGCCTCCTTCGGCGGTTGCGACCGTCCAGGAATGCCTGAACGTCATCCACGAAGAGCCGCAGATCTTCGACAACCTCTGGAAGAACGCCCGCAAGATGAAGCGCGAGCTCTCCGGCCTGGGTTTCGACACGCTGGCCAGCCAGACCCCGATCATTCCGGTGGTCATCGGCGACGACGTGAAGGCCTTCAGCTTCACCAAGGCTTTGTACGAGCACGGCGTGTTCGCCACGCCGGTCGTGAGCCCGGCCGTGCCAGCGGGCATGGCGCTCATCCGCACGAGCTACATGGCGACCCACACCGAAGACGATCTCGATTACGTCGCCGAGGTGTTCAAGAAGCTCGGCAAACAATTTGGTTTGATCCGTTAAAAACTCTGCTAGCGTTTGAGCTGTGCAGGGAATGAAAATCCTGGGGATCGACCCCGGGTCAAGGCTTATGGGCTACGGCGTCGTCAGCAAGGCTGGCACCAAGCTCACGGCCCACGCGCATGGCACCCTTCGGTTCAACACGAAGGTCGAAGCCAACGAGCGTCTCGTCGAGATCTACCACCGCGTCCGCGAGCTCGTGACGCTCCACAAACCTGATCACGTCGCCATCGAGAAGGTCTTCTTCGCCAAGAACGCCGTCTCGTCGTTCAAGCTCGGGCAGGCGCGCGGCGTTGCCATCCTGGCGGTGACCGAGCAGGGGATTCCACTCTTTGAGTACAGCCCGAACGCCGTGAAGCAGGCGATCGTCGGCTTTGGCCATGCGGACAAGGAGCAGGTCGCGACGATGGTCGGCCGTCTCGTCGGCGTCAAAGACTTCGAGAGCAGTGACTCGTCTGACGCGCTCGCTATTGCCATTTGTCACGTGCATACGTACACGTATACGTCTCGAATCCAGAAAGCGATCAAAGAGGCGGACGTTTGATAGGCTACATCTCAGGAAAATTTCTCGCGGTCGACGAGAACAGCGTGCTCGTCGACGTCGGCGGCGTCGGTTACAGCGTGCTCGTGGCGTCGAAGGTGGCGCTGGGGCTGGTTCCGGGCGCGCCCGTCGAGCTCTACATCCACACCAACCTGCGCGAGAACGCGCTCGAGCTCTTCGGCTTTCAGAGCCTCTGGGAGAAGAAGGTTTTTCACGCGCTCGTGAGCGTTTCCGGCGTCGGCCCGAAGACGGCTTTGGCCGTCATCGGCGGGCTCGAGCCCGAGACCGTGCTCGCGGCCATCATCCGTGAGGATCGCGCGACGCTGACGAGCGTTTCGGGCGTGGGCAAGAAGACCGCCGAGCTGCTCATCGTTCAGCTCGCCGACAAGGCCCGCAAGCTTCTGGCCGAGCGTCCGAACCGCGGGCTGCGCGCCGAGTCGGTTCCGGCTTCGGCCGTGGCGGCGCAGCTTTCGGCCGAAGCGCCGTCGGCGGGCGGGAAGAAAAAGCGGGGAGCCGCCATTCCACCGCAAGGCGCGAGCGCGTCGCCGTCTTCG
>JACQAX010000195.1 GCA_016194795.1 Deltaproteobacteria bacterium
ACGAGGTAAGGGACGAGCACGAGCGGGCTGATCGGGCCCGCGTGTCCGCCGGCGCCCGCGCTCACGGCGATCACGCCGTCGGCTCCGAGGTCCTGCACCTTTTTGGCGTACTCGAGCGTCGTGACGTCGCAGAAAACTTTCGCGCCGTTCTTGTGGGCTTCGGCGATCACTTCCTTGGGGCTGCCAAGCGAGGTGATGAACATCGGGACGCCCTCATCGAGGCAGACTTTGAGGTCCGCGCCCTGACGGATGTTCGATTTGTTCACGATCAGGTTGACCGCGTAAGGGTTCGACCCCACCTGCGACTTGATGGAGCGAACGGCGTCGCGGAACTTTTCCGTACTGCGCCAATTGAGCGAGGGAAACCCGCCGACGATCCCGGCTTTGCAGGTCGCGACGACCAGTGATTCCTCGCTCACCAGAAACATCGGCCCGGCGATGATCGGGTGCTTTGAGCCGACGAGCCGCGTGAAGGGGGTGGAGAGGTCGACTTTTTGCTTCGAGTGTTTCTGTTTCATAGTTATTATGGGACATTAGATGGAAACGGGGAGGTAATTCAACATGGAAATCCAGTGCTCGGGCTCGGCCAACGAAATCTACACTAAGATCAAAACCAAATTCCTCGACTACAAGGCGCAGGGGAAGCTGCAGGCCTTCGGCAACATCGACTGGGACGACCAAAGCTGCACCGCGCTCGCCAAAGGCACGGGCTTCACCGGCAAGATCAAGTGCCAGGACAACAAGATCGTCGTCGACCTCGATCTCAACTTCCTCCTCAAGGCCATGAAGGGCCAGATCGAGGACGGCATCCGCAAGACCGTCGCCAAGGCCTTGGGCTGAGGGGGCATGTCCGAGACCACTGAGACGGGCGCGGTAGCTCGCGGCGCCGGCCGCATGGGGCTGGCCACGTTCATGAGCCGCATCCTCGGGCTCGTGCGCGAGCAGGTGTTCGCCTATCTCTTCGGCGCGTCCAACGCGATGGATGCGTTCAACATCGCCTTCCGCATCCCCAATCTGCTGCGCGACCTGTTCGCCGAAGGGGCGATGAGCGCCGCGTTCGTCCCGAACTTCACGCGCGCGCTCGTCAAGTCGAAGCCGGTCGCGTTCGAGCTGCTCGCGGGCGTGCTCTCGTTTCTCGTCACGGCGGTGGGCACGATCGCGGTGCTGGGAATGGTTTTCAGCGAGCAGCTCGTCGGCTTCTATGCCGGTTCGTACCGGGCGGTGCCCGGAAAGTTCGAGCTCGCCGTCGTCATGACGCGCATCATGTTCCCGTTCTTCCCGCTGGTGGCGATGGCCGCCGTGGTGATGGGCGCGCTCAACGCGCTCGGGTTCTTCTTTCTTCCGGCGTTCGCGCCGGTGCTCTTCAACGTCGCCTCGATCGTCGCGGGCGTCGCTCTGTGCCCGCTGCTCGCGCGTTACACGAGCTGGCCGCCCATCTACGGCATGGCCATCGGCGTGCTCGTCGGCGGTTTTCTCCAGTTCTACGTCCAGTGGATCCAGATCCGCCGCGAGGGGCTCAAGCTCGGCGACCACTTCCAAGCGCTCCTGCACCCGTTTCGGGTACCCGGGGTGAAAGCGGTGCTCTGGCTGATCGTGCCCGGCACCGTGGGGCTGGCCGCCACGCAGCTCAACATCCTCATCAACTCGATCTACGCCACGAGCGCGGGCTCGGGGGCCGTGAGCTGGCTCAACTACGCCTTCCGCCTGATGCAGTTTCCGATCGGGATCTTCGGCGTCTCGCTCGCGGCGGCCGCGCTCCCGGCGGTTTCGCGCAAGCTTGCCCAGGGTGACACGAAAGGCGCGGGGGGCGAGGTGAACAGCGTGCTGAGGATGACGCTCGCCGTGAACGGCCCGGCGGCGGCCGGACTGATGGCCGTGGGGCTTCCGATCGTCCAGCTGCTCTTCCAGCACGGGCGTTTTCAATTCGCCGACGCCGAAGCCACGGCCAGCGCCGTATTCTGGTATGGCGTCGGACTGCCGGGCTACTCGGCCGTTAAGGTGCTCGTCCCGGTTTTCTACGCGCTCGGGACGACGCGCGTGCCGGTCATCACGAGCTTCGTCATGGTGGCGCTGAACGCGGCGCTGAATCATCTTTTCCTCAGCGTGCTGCACTACCCGTTCTGGTGCCTGGCCGCGGCGACGTCGACGACGGCGACGCTCAACGCCATCCTGCTCGCCATCGTCCTGCGCCGCCAGCTTCCGACGGCCATCGACGGCGGCCTCGCCAAGTCGCTTTTCTTGCAGACGATCGCCAGCGCCGGAATCGGGTTCGCGTCGGCGTTCGCGATGCGCGGCCTCGCTCCGTTCGAGGGCGCGATGGCGTCGCTGCGAGGGGGGCACTTCGCGTTCTGGACTCTCGAAGTCGTCGTCGCGATGTTCGTTGCGCTATTGTTATGGTGGATCCTCGGCGAGGTTCTGCGCATTCCCGAAAATCAGCGCGCATTGAAATTTATCGTCGGATTCCTTACAAAAAAGCTTCGCCGAACCCGGTAATCTGTGGCTATACTTTGGTCAAAGGACCACTCCACCGATGACGAACACGACGCCCAGCACGAACCATACGTCGCTCAAGACGCTCGCCAAGAGCATCCTGAACAAGCTCGAGAACAATAAGTACATTGTGTTCAACCCGAAAGAGCGAAACGATCTCCAGGAAGATCTCGTTCGGCGCCTCCAGCGCTCGATCCTTACCGAAGAAGACATCACCAAACAGGTGCGCTCCCAGGTCACCGCCGCCGGCGACGCGCTGACCGAGCAGAACATCACCGAGACCGACGCCTTCCAAAGCCAGAAGCGCGCGCTCAAGAGCCGCATGGGCGACAACATGCTGCACGGGTTTTACTTCCAGGACACGTTGCGCGGCATCTGCATCAGTGTTTGCAAGTTCCTGTTCGAGTCGCCTTATGTCGAAGACGTGTTCGAGTCCGACGATGCGATCCAGAAGCTTGTGATGGATACCATTCAGTCGTTTGACGAGACCAAGGCTAACTAAGATTCGGATTACGGGTAACGGGTGACGGGTGACGGAACCGGTACCTGTTGCGGTACCGGCGCCGGTAACGGTTATGCGGCTGGTTTGTAGACTAGGCGATAGAGGCAGGCGGCTACGTGGTCTGCCTTGTCGACGAGCTTCTTGTCTTGGATTCGCATGAGCTGGAAGATGGCTTGGACTTCGCGGATGGAGCCGAAGGCGATGGCGTAGAAA
>JACQAX010000196.1 GCA_016194795.1 Deltaproteobacteria bacterium
GCTGCCGGCGGCTCGTCGGCCGGCGCCTCGACCGGCGTCGGCAGCTTCGGCGGCGCCGGGTCGTTCGTCGGCGTGGATGGCGCCGTCGAGGCGGTGGCGCGGTCGACGAGCTCGAAGCGCTTGAATTTGCGCTGGCACATCCCGAAGTAGCTGTCCTCCTGGACGGCCTGGTCGAGGCATTCCTTGTACTTGATTTTGGCCGTCTTGAAATCGCTCACGCCCTCGGCCACGGCGGCCTCGATGTAGATCTTGCGGGACCGCTCGTGCAGGATATCGCGGATCTTGGCGATGCCCTCGCGCGCGCCCTCGACTTTGTTGTCGATGTCGAGCGCCTTGCGCCACTCGTCGCGCGCTTTCTGGAAATCGCCTGCGTCGAACGAGGACTTGGCCGCGTCGAGATGCGGCTTGGTCTTCGCGCGCAAGGTCGCCTTCGCCTTCTCGATGATCGCCTTGCCGGCGGCCATCACGCTCTCCTCGGCGGCATAGATCGTCATCGCGTCGTTCATCTTGTCGATGGCCTCGTAGAACTTCTCGGCGGCGAGCAGGTCCTCGCCCTCCTTGATCGTGGCCTCGAGCTGCTTTTTCTTGAACTCCTTCTCGCGCGCGGCCTCCTCTTCGGCCTTCTTCTTCTGGTCGCGCTCCTCCATCTGCTGGCGCAGGCGCAGGATCGTCGGGTTCTCGGGGTCTTTCTCGAGCACCTTGGCGAAAATGTCCTTGGCTTCGGTGTCCTTGCCATTGTTGAAGAACTGCTCGGCCTGAGTGACGAGCTCGGCAACCTCCTTGCGGAGAGCCTCCTCGCGTTTCTTGCGCTCCTCCTCGGCCTGGTTGGCGGCCTGGATGTCGATGGCGCGCTTGGCGTAGGTCGCGATGTCCTTGGAGTCTTTGTAGCCGAGCGCGAGAATCTCGTGGACCTTGTCGATCTCGTACAGCGCCTTCGAGTACTCGCCCTTCTTGTAAAGGTCGTAACCGAGCTGGTACTCATTGAGCACGAACTGCTTTTTCTCCGCCGGAAGCGCGTTGAACGCGGCCTCCGGGCTGTTCGGCGCGACCGCGACGGTGGGCTGCGGCGTCGGCGTCTTCTTTTTCTTGCCGTCGTCGTCGTCCATCATCGCCATGATCATGACGAGGCCCACTCCGGCGCCGATCATCAGCCGTTTTTTCGGCGGCAGCGCCTTGAACTTCTCGAGGAGCGTCTGTTTCTTTTTCGGGCCGCCGGTGCCGGGCATCCCCGGGATGGTCCCGCCCAGGCCGCCGAGGCTCGGGTCGGCCGACGCGCCCTGCTGCGGGATCCCGCCCTGCAGCGGCAGCCCCGTCGCCGGATCGATCATCATACCGGCGTTCGGGTCCCCGCCCGCCATCATCATGCCCTGGTCGACCGGCGCCTCTTCGGGCGGCGGCTCCTCGGCGGGCGGCGCGATGAACTCCTGGTTCTGCTCCTGCTGGAAGTACTCGGAGCTCGAGGCCTTGAAGGTGAACTCGGTGTCGCCGATGCGGATCACGTCGTCGCCGGCGAGCTCCTGCTCGGTGATCTTGTTGTCGTTGACGTAGGTGCCGTTTCCGGAGCCCAGATCCTGGGCGACGAAATTCATGCCGACTTTCTTGATGATGAGATGCTTGCGGCTCGACTTCTTGTCGGTGAGCACGACGTCGCAGGTCGTGCCGCGGCCGATCGAGATCTCGCCCTTCTTGAGGACGAACTCCTCGAGGTTGGCTTCTCCCGGCTTGAAAACGAGCTTGGTGATCATGTGCGCCGTCGAGATCATCGCCGTGCGGTCGCCGCCTTCGGCGGCAAACCCGCCATCGCTCATCGCGCCGCCGCCCGTCGGCTGCTCGGCCAGGCCGCTGTCCGCCGCCATCGCAACTTCGGCGGCGGGCGCCTCCATCGAAGGCTGCTCGATCGCCGGCGCCGCTTCGAGCGGAATACCCGCGGCGTCGCCGGCAGCCGCGCCGTCGGGGGCCGCGATGCCCATGCCCGGCGTGTTGCCCTCGGAGATCTGCGAGGCATCCGCGGCCTCGAGCGCGGGCGCTGGCGTCCCGGCGGGCGGCGTCACTTCGTTGGCGAGGCCTGCCCCGGCGGCTCCGGCTTTTTGAGCGGCGGGCGCGCCCTCCTCGATGCGCACGAGATAATCGGCGATGTTGATCACGTCGCCGGCCTTGACGACCGACTCGCCGACCTCGGCGCCGTTGACAGAAAGCTTCCCGAACTTGCTCTTCTTCTGCACGGCGATGCCGCCGTTGGAGATGAGGAAGACCGCGTGCTCGCGCCCGATGGCGCGGTCGTCGAGCTGGATGTCGGCGTTCTCGGCGCGACCGATCGACACCGAGGCTTTGCCCAGCGCCGCCAGATCCACGCTCTTGACTTCGACTCCTTCTCTAAGGACGCGGAGGACTGCCATAAGTCAGTTGCCCTCCATGTCTTTGAGACGCTTCTCGAGGTCGGTGACCTTCTTGTCCGCCTCGACGTAATACTTGTTGCTCTGGTCGTTCGAGAACAGGCGCTTGATCGCGTTGTAATGGTTCAGCGCCACCTGGACGTGATTGGCCGCCTCGTCGCGCTTCGCCTGGGCGATGTGGTCCTTGGCCTCGTCTTCCATGCGCTTCTTCGTCGTCTTGAGGTAGACGTCCGAGAGCTTGTGGTTGCCGTAGATCTGCAGCGCGGTCTCGAAGGCGACGCGCGCCCTGAGATAGTTGCCCGAGTTCAGCTCGCGCTTTCCGAGCTTGAAATAGGTCTCGGCCTGCTTGAACGCCGGCGAGTCGGTCTCCTCCTTCGAGATGATCGAAGGCTCGTTCTTGCCCACCGCGTCCGGCGGAACGTACGCCGCCGGCTTGCGCCGGCGCTGATCGACTTGCTGCACGCCGCCCGTAAGCCCCATGCGCAGCGCGATCATGATGACGAGCTTCTTGTTCTTCTCGAGAAAGCCCTGAGGCGCGGCCGGCTTGCCGCCCGTCGTGGAGCCGGCCATGTTCGGCGTCGCCGTCGGCCGCTGAATGAACTGAGTCAGGCCCGAGGTGCTCGAGGCCCCGCCGACGACCTTGGACGTCTGGATGGGCGGCCGCATGATCATCTGCGTGGCCCCGCTCTCGCCGGCGAAGATGAACTCGAGCACGGTGCTGCCGAGGCCGATCTTGTCGCCGCTCCGGAGCGGTGACTGTTTCTGGGGAGTGCCGTTGATGAGAAAACCGTGCGAGCTGCCGAGATCCTTGATCGCCGCCTGCCCGCCCTGCACCGTGATCTCGGCGTGCTTGCGCGAGGCCTTGATGTCGGTGAGCATGATGTCGTTGTCTTCGGCGCGGCCCATCGTGATGCGAGGAGAGGTAATGACAAACACGACGCCGTTATCGGGTCCGC
Organism: Deltaproteobacteria bacterium; assembly: GCA_016194795.1. GTDB lineage: Bacteria > Bdellovibrionota > UBA1018 > UBA1018 > UBA923 > JACQAX01. The sequence continues at coordinate 3,350 of JACQAX010000196.1, forward strand.
CAAGGACCCGAAAACGCGCAAGCTCGCCCTGCTGCTTGCCTACCGTCATGCTTTTGAACCGCATCACACCTTTTGGCATCGTTTAAATTTCCTAAATTCCCCGGAACCCGCTCCTATTCAGGCTTTTTAATGGTTATCACGTAATATTTTACAGACCCGGGCGACCCCGTCGCAAGCACGTCCAAGTGGTAGGAAACGCCCGAGAATTCGAAATCATCGCCCACCGGCTCGGAGCCCGCGAAGGGCGCCTTCGAGAAAAGATCCTCGACGAACATCCCGAACGCGGCGTCGCGCGCGACGCTGTTCACGTCGCTGCCGATGGCGGTCTCGGCCTGGATGCCGGTGATCTCGACCATGTAGGCGCTCCAATGCACGATCTTCTTCTCGCCGTTGAAGATCGCAAGCCCGCTGCCGGGCGCCATCCGCGCAGCCGTGAACTTCAGCGTCTCGAGCACCTCGTCGGCGGTGTTGACCGCCATGCTGGCCGGGCCGGCCTGCGCCGCGCGCTGGAGCGCGGTATTGATGATGTCGATGAGGGGGTTGATCTCTTCCATCTTGAACTTCTTCTCAACCGCCTGCCCGTTGCCCTTGAGCACGAAGTCGATCTGCTCGTTGAGATACTGCAGCGGGCGCAGCGTGAGGCGCAGCAGCGCGAAGTACATGACGACGGCGATGATCGCCGAGACGAGAATCGCCTGGATATAGGCCATCGCCTCGGTGCCGCTGTCGAAGACGACGGTCGTGCGGTCATAAAAGACCATGCCCACCGCGACGGTGACGTTCTTGCCCGCCGACTGGCTGAAGATGCGCAGGGGCACCGCCGCCGCGACCATGTCGCCATAAGTCTTGTAGAGGCGCTCGAGCTGCTCGTTGTCGTAGAACTTCTTCGCCACGCCGGCGGCGAAGACGCCTTCGCTCGCGCCGTTGACGCTTTGGTTGAGCATCTTGCCCGGCGCCAGCACGCGCTGGTCCATGTCGATGATGTACGCCGACATCACGCCCGGCTCTTTCTCGACGTAGTCAATGTTCATCTTCGACTCCTGGCGCTCGTAGATGTACGGAGCGTTGCGGTCGACCATCTGGCGCGCCAGAACGAGCGCGCGGTTGCGCGCCTCGTCGGTAAGCTTCTCGTCGGCGCGGTCCATGACGCTGTAGACGGAGAAAACCGAAGCGGCCACGGTGAGGACCCCGAACATCCCCATCATGATGACGTGCCACTCGTGCTTCTCGTTGAGGTTGTAGACGAAGTTGAGGACGTGCGTCTCGAAGAGAAACTTGATCTTCTCTTGCAGATTCTGCGGCGGGGCGGCCGTGTTCGGCATGCCCGCGCCCATGCCCGCGCCGGGCATCGCGCCGCCGCCGGCGGGCATCCCCATCGGCATCGCGCCGCCGTTGATCGGGATGACGTTGTTCTGCCTCGGCTTCGGCGGATCCACCTTCACGAGCTCGAGCACGTGCTCGCCCACGCTCACGCGATCGCCGGGCTTCAACGGCTTGGCTTTGGTGAGGATGCCGTTGACGAAAGTGCCGTTGGAGCTGCCGGCGTCCTTCACGGTCACCACGCCGTTGCTCACCACGAGCACGCAGTGTTTTTTCGAGACCTTCTGCGAGGCGAGCACGACATCGTTGCCCTCGATGCGCCCCACCGAGTTCTCGCCGACTTCCTTGAGCTGGTAGGACTTGCCCTTGGCGGGCCCGCCGACGACAGCTAGCTTAAAAGGCATAACGTATCCCCTTCACGTAAGTTCGCGGCGCCGCCGTTGGGCAGCTCGAGCACCGCTTTGGCGCCGAAAATCGGAAAATCCATGCGCCAGGGCTTCACCCCCGCGCGTACCACCATGACCTTGTAGGAACCCGCGCCCTCGCCGCGCCCGAGGTAAACGACGTCGATCGCGAAGCGCATGAAGAACGTGTGGATCGAGTTGCACGGCTCGATCAGCAGGCCGTGGCCCGCGTCCAGCGACGGCCGGCCCATCAGCCCCTTGAAACGCGACACGATCGTGTCGGCGACCACGCAGGGGTCGGCGATCACGCGGTTGTCGGCGGTGCGGACCATGCGCGAGTTGCTCAAAATCCTGGCCCTCCGCTGTTCATCATCGAAAGCCCGAACGGGCCGAAGATCGTGAGCATGATCGCCGGAAGGATGAACAGGAACATCGGCATCATGATTTTCTGCGAAGCCTTCGCGCCTTCCTTCTCGCCGGCGAGGAAGCGCTGCGTGCGGATCTGCTCCGACTGCTGGCGGAGCACCTTGCCGATCGACGCGCCCATCTGGTCGGCGGAGATCAGGATGGCCACGAACGACGAGATCTCCTGCATATTGAGGCGGATCGCCATCTCCTGGAGCGCGTCGGCGCGGCTCGAGCCGACTTTGATCTCTTTCAGCACCTGGTCGAACTCCTCGACGAGCGGGCTCGGACGCGCCTTCTCGACGACCTTGCCGATGGCGCCGAGGAAGTCGAGGCCGGCCTCCGTCGACAGGGCGAGCAGGTCGCCGATGCACGGCATCGCGCGCATCACCTTCCGCTGGCGGGCTTTCGTGGCGCCGCTCAGCATGAGATCGGGATAGTAAAAACCCACCACGCTGAACGCGGGCAGGATCCAGAGCGGAATCCCGAAGTCGCCGCCGTAGTTGACGCCCCCGATGAACAGCGGGGCTCCGATGATCAGGAAAAGCTTGAACGAGAAGAGCTCGTCGGGGGTGAACTCATCGCTCATCCCCGCGGCGATCAGCTTGCGCTTGAGAACCTTGCGGTAGGGATCGATCTTCATGCCGCGGACGGTCGGCACGACGTAACGCGAGAAGAACGGGCGCGAGTACTTGATGACGGCGTTGCTCGCCTTGCGATCCTCGGACTCTTCACCGAGCAGCTGCTTGGCGGAACGTTGCTCTTCCTGGTGGAAGAACATGCGCGCGATGAGGTAAACGCCGGTTCCGACGAAGGCATACGCGACGTATAGAGTCAGTGAGTCCAAGAGTCCTCTCCTTGTAGATCCGTGACTCAGCCCTATGGGTAGAGTCCGGTTCTTATGGTATGTTTCGGATTATGAAGAGAAATTCTCAAGGACGCGGCGGCAAGGTTTGCCTCCGTCTCCTGATGGATTCGGTGAGCCGGTCGAGGAAGATCGGCCTCCCGCAGATCGCGGGCAGCCTGGCGTTCACGACGGTGCTGTCGATCGCGCCTTTGCTTGCGGTACTCTTTTACGTTTTCAAGGTGTTCGGCGGCTTGAACTACGCTTACGAGAAGCTCATGCCGTTTATCCTCGATAACTTATCGGAAGGTACCGGCGAAGTCGTGCAGGAGCACCTCGGCACTTTCATCCACCAGGTGCACGCCAAGGCGGTCGGGTGGATAGGAATTGCCGGGTTGCTGCTCACCTCGTTCCTGACCTACTCAAACATCGCCGCCGCCTTCAACCGGATCTGGGACGTGGAGCGCACCCACTCGCTTCAGCATCGCGCGCTGCGCGCGCTCACCCTGCTCACGGTCGGCCCCCTGCTCCTCACGGCCTCGATCGCGGTCACCACCGCCGTGGCGGCGCGCGTGCAGAACGTGCCGTACAGCGGGCATCTCATCGCGTTCGCGCTCAGCACCCTCCTCTATGCGATGGTGTACGGCCTGGTGCCGATGGTGAAGGTGCCGCCCCGGGTTATCGTCCTGGGATCGCTCCTCCCCGCCCTGCTGCTGGAAGCGGCGAAATTCGGCTACACGATCTATACGAAGAGGATGGTCTCCTACTCGAATTTTTACGGCTCGTTCGCCGCGCTGCCGCTGTTTCTGCTCTGGATCTACATCGCCTGGTACATTACCCTGTTCGGGGGAGTCTGGGTCCGGACGCTCCAACTTCACTTCAACACGAGGTCTGCTTGAAGACGCGAATCTTTCTGGTCGTCGCACTCACGCTCCAACTTCCGGTTTTCGGAGCGGAGAAAAAGGTCACTCCACCTGCGCCGCAGGATGCGAAACAAGTCGTTCTCAACGACTCCTGGTACACGATGCAGGCGGGAAGCACCCCGTTCGGCTACTTCCACGAGGTGATCGAGCAGCGGGGCGAGAATTTCTCGTACCGGTACGCCATGCGCAAGATCGAGAACACGAGCCTGTACGAGGAGAACATCGGCGCGGTCGCCAGGCTCGATCTCACTCCCATCGCCTTCAACCTCAACAAAGTGGGCACCGGAGCGACCGAGACCACCGACGCGACCTATGCGCCGGGACCGAACGGCTCGGGCAACTTCAGCATCAAGATCTCCGGCGCCAAGGTGGCGAGCTTCAAACGCGGTTGCCCGAAGAATACCATTCTCGACGTTTTCTTCCCGCTTCACCTCTCGAAGATCTGGGACAAGCTCAAGCCGGGCTACAAAGGCTGGCTGAGCACCTTCGCCGAGGATCCCGAGCACGCCGATTTCCGCGCGCGCACGGTGCACTACGAGGTTAAAGGCAAGGACGCGGCGAACTCGTGCCTCAACGTGCACGTCGAGATGGACAACGTGCGCGGCGACTGGTGCATGACCCCGGAAGGCAAGCTCGTGGACCTGAAAGTCGGCTCGTACCACGTTCGCAAGGTGAAGGACGAGGCCGAAGCGCGAGCTTTCGTCGCCGGCGTCATGCCGAAAGCAAAAGAAGGAAAATGATCCGCTCGGCGCTCACCACCGTGGCCGGAGTCACTCTTCTCGTCTTCCTCGCTCTGCGCGCGGCCCCGGGCGACCCCGTGGATCTCATGCTCGGCGAGAGCGCCAC
>JACQAX010000197.1 GCA_016194795.1 Deltaproteobacteria bacterium
GTGACGAGCCATAAAATCTGGAGCAGCGGATAGAGCACGGGCAGCGGAAACGCGCCGAAAAGATACCGGTTGCCGCAGACGGCGAAAAGCCCGAGCAGCAGGAGCCCCCAGCGCTCGCGCTTGAAGAGCAGCAGCGGCAACGGATACGTCGTGCCGAGGTGGTAGTCGTAGCTGATGCCGGCGAAGTAGGTCGAGATCGCGAGCGTGCCCGCGAACGTCAGCGCGGCATCGTCGTGGAGCCGGCGCGCGGCGGCGAACGTCCACGCGCCCAGCAGCCCGAGGCGGATCGCCAGCGCGGGGAGCCAGAAGGGCCCGTCGAAGGTGCGCGAGAGCGAGTGCGAGTACGGCCAGATCCCGGCGCCCTGCTTGGAGTAGGCGGGCAGCATGTGGAGCCAGTACTCCCGGCCTTGCTCCGGAAACAGGAGAAAGGCGAAGACGGCGAGCGCGCCGAGCGCGCCAGCCGACCACGCGAGCGTCTGTCTTGCGCGCCCACGCGCCGAGAGCAGCACGCCGCCGCCCAGCGCGGCCGCCGCGGTGGCCGGATAAACCTTGAACGCCGCCGCAAGCCCCGCGAAAAAACCGCTCGTGCCGGCGCGGCGCCGCTCGAAGGCGAGCCAGCCGAGCGTCCAGAGCCACACGGCGCCCACGTCGTTGTTGCCGCGCTCGAGCGTGAAGACGACGGGAAGCTGCAGAAGCAGCAGCGCCCAGAAGACGAGCGCGTCCTTGCGAAAAAAACGCCGGCGGCCGAGCCAGGTGGCCGCCGCGCCCGTGAGCGCGACGAGCACGAACGCGTCCCAGAGCCACACCGCCGTCTCGAGCGAAACCCACTTCAGCCAGTAGAACGAGTAGAAGAGCAGCGGCGGGTACGGCATCGGTCGGCCGACCACGTCGCCGCAGGCGCCGGCGATGACGTACGGGTTGGCGATCGCCCGGTCGCCGCAGTGGTAGAACTCGTGGATGTTCTGAAGGTCGAAGCCCCAGTGCGCGGCCCAGGGGATCTTGCCGATGCCGGGGATCGAGGCGACGAGAAGCGCGATCGCGATCCCGTACATTTTTTTGGTGCGCGCCATCGGGCTGTCACGGTATCAGCAAAGGACATATGTCACCAGAGCATTTTGAGTACGTGGGCTCGGAGCTCGAGCTGTTTCGCGAGGCGAGAAACTGGAAACGCTATTTCGCCGAGAGGCTCTCGCCGCATCTTCGCGGGCGCGTGCTCGAGGTGGGCGCCGGCATCGGCGGCACGACCCGCGTGCTTTTCAACGCCGGGGTCGAGCGCTGGGTGTGTCTCGAGCCGGATCGCTCGATGGTGCCCCGGATCGAGGCGGTCGCGGGCGAGCTCGGCGCGCGCGAGCGCATCGAGGTGCGGGTGGGGACGGTGGCGGAGCTCGCCCCGGACGAGAAGTTCGACGCCATCCTCTACATCGACGTGCTCGAGCACATTGCCGACGACGAGGACGAGCTCCGGCGGTCGGCCGCCCATCTGGCGCCCCGCGGCAAGCTCATCGTGCTTTCGCCGGCCCACCAGTTCCTGTTCAGCAAGTTCGACGAGGCCGTGGGGCATTGCCGTCGCTATGACCGCGCGGGGCTGCGCGAGCTGACGCCTGCGGGGCTTGAGCTCGCGTCGCTGTATTACCTCGACTCGGTCGGCTTCGCCGCTTCGCTCGCCAATCGCATGCTGCTCAAGCAGTCGCAGCCGACTCCCGCGCAGATCCAGCTCTGGGATCGCCGGATGGTGCCGCTCTCGAGAATCGCCGATCGGCTACTGCAGCGCAAATTCGGCAAGACCATCGTGGGGATCTGGACGCGGCCCGCTTGATGTGGCACGGTAATGCCCATGCTAGAACTCATGAAGACCGGGGCCGTCGGAGTCAGCGGCGTCCGGCGGACGCCCGCCGTCCTGGACGCGTTGAGCGCGATCGACGGCGCTGATCGCTTCCGGTGGATCAAGAAGAGCCAGTATTATTACGACGACCTGCGCAGGCTCTGCGAATTCCACGTCGAAAAAGACAAGGCTGTCCTCGAGATCGGCCTGGGCTCGGGCTTCGTGCTCGACGCGTGCAAGCCCGCCAACGGCATGGGCCTCGACTTCAGCGAGTCGGTTTGCCGCGAGGCGCGCCGCCGCTACCCGAATTACCGCTTCGACACCTGGAACGGCGAGACCGAGCTCCCCGAATCGGTGCGGAAAGCCTTTCCGAACGGCGTCGACTACATCGTGCTCGTGAACACGGTCGGCTACTGGCAGGACATCCAGAAGGCGCTCGACCAGCTTCGCTCGATCTGCAACGCGAACACGCGCATCATCTCGGTCTATTATAACTTTCTCTGGGCGCCCGTCTTGAAGACCGCCGAGCACCTCGGCTTGAAGATGCCGCAGCCCGCGCTCAACTGGCTGAGCCCGCGCGACGTGCGCAACCTGCTCGAGATCTCGGGCTACCGCGTGCTCAAGACGGGCCACCGCGCGCTCATCCCGGCCAACCTCGGCTTTTTTGCCGACTTCGTGAACCGCGTGGCGAGCCCGCTGCCGCTCATCGGCGAGTTCGGCCACACCCATTACGTGATCGCGCGCCTGCCCCAGAAGATTCGCCGCGAAGACGTCGTCGCCTCGGTCGTCATTCCGGCGCGCAACGAGGCGGGCAACATCGAGCCCGCCGTGCGCCGCATGGCCGCCGTCGCCGCCACGCGACCCGAAAAATACGAGCTCATCTTCGTCGAGGGCAACTCGACCGACAACACCGCCGCCGAGATCAAGCGCGTGCTCGCCGACCCCTCGATCCCGAAGCCGTTCCCCGTGCAGTTCCACACGCAGCCGGGCAAGGGCAAGGGCGATGCCGTGCGCGTCGGCTTCGCCAAAGCCACCGGTAATTTATTGATGATCCTCGACGCCGATCTCACGGTGCCGCCCGAGGACATCCCGAAGTTCGTCGACGTCTACTGCGAGGGGCGCGGCGAGTTCATCAACGGCTGCCGCCTCATCTATAAGATGGAAAAAGACGCGATGAGGCTGCTCAACCTCTTCGGCAACAAGTTCTTCAGCATGGCGTTCACCTGGCTGCTGGGCCAGCAGTTCAAAGACACGCTCTGCGGCACGAAGGTGCTTTCGCGCGCCAACTACGACCGCGTGGCGGCCGGGAGAACCTACTTCGGCGATTTCGACCCGTTCGGCGACTTCGACCTGCTCTTCGGCGCCTCGAAGCTCGATCTCGAGATCACCGAGGTGCCGATCCGCTATCGCGAGCGCTCCTACGGCGAAACCAACATCAGCCGTTGGAAGCACGGCTGGCTGCTGCTCAAAATGTGCGTGTATGCCACGGGCAAGATCAAGTTCGTTCGCTGAGGCGCGAGCCGCGCTCTCGACCGCGCTCCACGATCCGTGGCTGCTCGCGAACCTCGTTCTCCGGCTCGCGCTCGCCGTTTTCGTGCTCTCGCGTCCCGAGCGCTGGATCGGCGGCGACTCGCACGACTATCTCATGTACGCGCGCCGGGCGCTCCATGGCGAGTGGGGCGGCCACATGTCGCGGCCGCCGCTCTATACCTGGTTTCTGAGCGCGCTCGCGCCGGGCCTGACCGAGCCCGAGACGGCCGCGCAGGTCGCGCTCCCGCTCGTGGCGCAGACGCTGCTCGTGTGGCTCGGCGGCGTGGCCCTGCGCGCCCGCGCCTCGCGCAAGGTGGCGATCGCCTGGGCGTACGAGCCGGCGCTCCTCGTGTACAGCAACGTCATCATGTCCGACGCTCTCTGCGCGACGGTCACGCTCTTCACCGGTCTCTTCGCGTGGCAGGTGCTGGGCGAGCAGGCGCGCACGCTGCCGGGGCGCTCGAAGGCTTTTTTCTTCGGGATGGCGCTCGGGCTCGTCACGCTCGCGCGGTCGGTCGCGATGATCATGGGCGGCTTCAGCGCGCTCGTGCTCGCGTGGTGCTGGCGCGGAAGGCGCGGCGCGCTTGTCTCGCTCGCGCTCCTCGTGCTCGGCGCCGGCGTCGTGCTCGCCCCGCGCGTCTACTGGAACGGCACGGCCTACGGCCGCTGGACGGTCGCCACCCAGGGCGACAACTGGATGGGCGAGGTCGCCGGCATCGTCGAGAACGAGGGCAGCGGCCTCGACTCGATCCACGCGCAGAAAAAATGGTTCGCCGAGCATTACGGCTTCCGGCCGATCGATCCCTACAAGACGCTGCTCGCGCACTGGCCGACGTGGGCGTGGCTCTCGGCCAAGGGCGTGGCGCGCGTGCTCGTCGGGCACGTGAACGTGGAATGGGCGCATCTCCTGACCGGAGTGGTTCCGCTCGGGCCGGCCTGGTTCAAGGCGCCGGAGGCTCGCGCCGGGACGCAGGTGTCCGGCGCGGGGCTCGTCGCGTGGGTTCTCGGCTGGCTCGCGACGCTCGCGTTCTGCGTCTGGGTTTACGCGTCGGCCTTGCGGGCCGCCTGGAAAGCGGGCGGGCTCGATCAGTACTCCGTCTGGCTCGCGGCGTGCGCCGCGGTGCTCGTCGGGATACCTCAAGTACAGGGCGACGCGCGCTTTCGTTGCGCGGCGTGGCCGCTCATCCTCCTGTTCTGGGGATGGAATGAACGCCGTGCTCGTATCCGGGTCCGGGGCCGTTAACCGGCTCCGACGGGGTCATGGACAGTTTTTTCTCTGCAGCTGGCCTGCGGCCGTGCTTGCCAGCACCGCGTTGTCGCTGTTGGCGAAGCGCGCGATCTGCGTGCAGGTCGACGCGTCGGCGTAGACCACGGCGACCGCGAGAAAGTACGCCGGATCGGGCCAGGCGGCCAGGCGCTCGAACAGCGCGGGGGGCAGGCGCTTGTGTCGGACGAGGCCGGCGAGAACGAAAGTCTGGTACAGCTCGTATTCCACCTTGCCCTGAAAGCTCGCCAGCGTGACGCTGGCGATCTTCTCCATGAGCGCGGGGGGCAGGTTCGGGTTGCGAGCCAGGCCGCCGTCACGATCGTAAGAGCGTGGGCCGCTTGCGATCCATTCCAGCGTCGCCACCGGCGTGCTCGCGTTCTCGGCCACGGCCGCTGCCACCGAAGCGTTTCCTTCCCGGGCCAGGAGATCGAGCAGCGCGACGGGCGTGCCCGGGTTTTTGGCCAGCGCGAGGTCGACGTCGGCGCGTCCCCAGGGGAGCCACCGCGCTCGCTGCTCGCGGAGCGCGGCCTCGCTGGAGACGGGATTCCCGGCGATCGCGAGGCTCGAAGCGCGCAGCGCGTAGCAGAGCGCGCCCCAGCCCACGAGCGCGAGCGTGGCGGTCGCGAGCAAGGTTCCCGTGCTGAGAACGCTTCGTTCGCGTCGCGCGATGGCGCGGACGTGCAGGACGGCGAAGGCCACCGCGTAGGAGAGCGCGCCGGCCGCGGCGCCGTAGACGGGCACGAAGAGGAGGCCGACGGCCGCCGTGGACGACTTCGACGTGAAGACGGCGTACAAAACGCAAGCGGCCGCGGCGGAGAACCCCGCCGCGGCCGCCATCCAACGGATTTTTCTTTCCCGGGCCATCAGATGTCGAACGAGATCTTCGCGGCGATGCGGCGGTCCTCGATTCGGCCGGTGTTGGCGCCGAGCTCTTCACCGTAGGTCCCGATGTCGATCTTCAGGATCGGAAGGTCGAAGCCCAGGCCGGCGCTGATGTAACCCTCGTTGAAGCCGGCACGGACGGCCATGAGCTTGAGGAAGCTGAGGTGCGTTTCGGCTCCCATGTGCATCTTCTTCCAGAACGACGCCGCCCGGCGGGTCGTGCCGATGTCCTGCCACTCCAGCGAGTAGAACGTGTCGGAGAGGACGAACAGGTCGGGGAGATCGGCGCGGGCGCCGAGGCTCGCCGTGCGGTCGTTGCCGAACGCCGTGCCCTTGATCGAGCTGATGAGCGTCTTGCCGGCGACGCGATAGGTGCTCTGGAGCAGGTTGTTGAGCGAGCCGCCCACCGAGATCTTCTTGAAGAACGGAGGATCGAAGGGGAGCTTGTAGTACGCGCCGAGGTCGAAGTCGAAGCCGATGCCCTGGCCCGCGATGTCCTTCACGCCGATCTTCTGGCCGCCGACGAAGTCGGAGATGTTGTAGCTCGGGTCGCCGGCCACGCGATACATGATGTGGGCGTTCGCGCCGACGTTCAGGTTGCCGTCGAGGAACTTGTGGGCGACGCCGAAGCTGGGGCCGACGTCGACGAGAGCCTGGAGGTCGACATCGGAGTTCGAGCGCAGCATCAAGTTCGTCTGGTTGTCGATGAGCAGGCCGAACGCGAAGCTCGTGTTGTCGCCGAAGAAGTGCGGCGAGTAAAAGCCCGGCACGAGCAGCGAGACGCGATAGTGCTCGTTGCGGCCCGCGAGGTCGGCGTCGGCGACTTTCTGGACGACGCCGGTGCCCGACGCGTTCTTGATGTCGGTCACCTTCTTGGTGTCCGAGATGAAGTGCGCGTTGGCCTCGGCGGTGAGGCCGAGGATCGTGAGCTTCCAGTTCGGGTCTTCGAGCTGCATCGCCGGGTTGCCGAAGAGCGCCTCGTCGTAGAGGCCCGAGGTGGTGACGATGCCGCCCATGCCGAGCGAGCGGACGCCGCGGTAGGTGTGCATGACTTCCTCGACGCCCCAAGCCTGGGTCGCCGTGCAGAGGAGCAAGATCGGGATCAGGAATTTACGCATGTGTTCGGTACTCCTATGTCAGTTCGAGAGGGCGTTGTTGAACAGCACGCAGCGGGTGGCGTTCTGCGACGCCGAGCCGCCGAGCAGCGTGTTCAGGTTGTTTGCGAGCGTGGCGATCGAGCCGAGCGAGGTGTTGCCCGCGGCGGCGGCCGCCGCCTGGAGCGCCGTCAGCGCGTTCGTCGCATCGCCGTCGCCCATGCGGGCCCCGCTGCACGCCGCGGGGGCCGTGCCGCAGCTGGCGGCCAGGCAGGCCGTCAGCCCGATGTCGCTGCGGTGGACCGTGGCGCTGTCGGCCGAGGCCTTGGCCATCAGATTGGCGATGCGCACGATGTTGCCGTAGATCTGCCACACGGACTTGTTGTTGGACGCGCTCATGCGGTTGAACGCGTTGATCGCGCTGACGATGCCCGAGTCGGCGTCGTTGGTCGTCGGTACGAGGCGATTGGCGAGCGTGCCGATGACGGTGAGGTTGTTGGAGCTGGAGTCGTAGCTGCCGAGGGCCGCGTCGACCTTCTTCACCGTCGCTCCCGCGTTGCAGAGGTAGGCCGTGCCCAGCATCTGCAGCGAGCGATCGTCCTGGTCGCCGAGCGAGTTGAGGATCGAGATCGCCCCGCCGCAGTCGCCCGTGTCCATCTTCGCCTGCGCGTCGAGGATGCGCTCGTCGCGGCTCTTCGAGCTGTCGATTCCACCCGTCAGGTTACAGCCGGCGCCGAGGACGCCGATCGCCGCGAGCGCGGCTCCAAGAAAAAGTCGATTGAGTTTCATGTTCCGTTTGCCTCCAAAAGTTTTATAATTGTCGAGGCGGAGCTCGTCGGGAACAAGCGGGGAATCGCCCTTGGCCCACGATGTTTTTCTTGAAACCTGTCGGGGGCTTGTTACTATCGCCCGCCTGCATGCCTCGAGATGAAATCCACGTCAGCGGCGCTCCACCCGCCTGGCGCGTCAAAGCCGCCGCGACTCGCCTGGTGATTGCCGCTCGCTCGCTCGGGCTCGTTCGTGCCCCCGCGGGCCTGACGCTCTCGGTTTCCTGCGTCGGCGCCGCGGCGATGAAGCGCCTGAACCGGCGCTATCGCGCCAAGAACCGCCCGACCGACGTGCTGAGCTTCGAGAACCGCGGTCCGGCGCCTCGCGGCATCGCTTTTCTCGGCGATCTCGTGCTCTGCCTCGACGTGACGCGCCGGCAGGCGCGCGCCGAGGGCCACGGGGTGCGCGACGAGGCCGTCGTGCTGCTCGCGCACGGGCTGCTGCATCTCCTGGGCTTCGACCACGAGCGCTCGGCGCGCGAAGACGCGCGCATGGCGGCGGCCGAAGAGAAGCTTCTGCGCGCCTCGAGGCTGCTCAAAACCCCTGCTGGACTCATAGTGCGCAGCAAGGTAAGAAAATAGGCACTATGAGCATGCTGAACGTCGCCGAGATCCGCGAAGGCCTCAAGACCCTGGGAGACAAGCTCCACTTCCTACGAGGTTCGCTTTGACGTCGAGGCAAAGACCGCTCGGCTGACCGAAATCGCCCACCTCTCGACGCAGGCCGACTTCTGGACCGACAACCGTAAGGCGCAAGCCATTTTGAAAGAGAAAGGCCGTCTCGAGAACGAGATGAACCTCTTCCAGGCCAACCAGCGCGCCTTTGACGACCTCAACACCCTTTACGAGCTCTCGCAGGAGATGAAGGACGAGTCGTCGCTCGAGGAGGTCGCGCAGGGGCTTCCCACGCTCGCGCAGAAGATCGAGGACCTCGAGCTCCAGAAGATGCTCTCGGGCGAGCAGGACAACATGAACGCCATCGTCACGATCAACTCGGGCGCCGGCGGCACCGAATCCCAGGACTGGGCGCAGATGCTCTTCCGCATGTTGCTTCGTTACGCCCAAGCCGCCGGTTACAAAACCGAGATCATGGACGTGAGCGAAGGCGAGACCGCCGGCATCAAGAGCGCCGTCTTCACCGCCTCGGGCACGAATGCCTTCGGCTATCTCAAGGCCGAGATCGGCGTGCACCGCCTCGTGCGCATCTCGCCCTATGACTCGAACGCCAGGCGCCACACCTCGTTTGCTTCGGTGTTCGTGACGCCCGAGATCGACGACGACTTCGAGGTCGTCATCAACCCCGACGACCTGCGCGTCGACGTGTATCGTTCCGGCGGCAAGGGCGGCCAGGGCGTCAACACGACCGACTCCGCCGTTCGCCTCACGCACTATCCGCCGGGCATCGTCGTCGCGTGCCAGCAAGAGCGCTCGCAGATCAAGAACAAGGCGCTCGCCATGAAGGTTCTCAAGTCGCGCATCTACGAACGCCACCTCGAAGACGAGCGCAAGAAGCAGGCTGACGTCGAGGCGTCGAAGAAGGCGGTCGAGTGGGGAAGCCAGATCCGCTCGTACGTGCTGCATCCGTACAAGATGGTCAAAGACCATCGCACCGGCCACGTCTCCAATCAGCCCGACAAGGTGCTCGACGGCGAGCTCGAGCCGTTCATCAAGTCCTATCTGAAATGCGCGTTGACCGGTCAGTGGGCTCGCGGCGGCACCGACGATCTCGATTGAGCAATGGAAGTTGTCTTTACTCAGGATTGAGTTACCCTTGTCGTAATGGGGAAGACTAGGGTCGGAACTGTAGGTTACAGCTACCGCGACTGGGCAGGGATCTTTTTTCCACCAGGCAGCCCACCACGACGCCAGTTCAACATCTACGCCAATAATTTCGACGTCTGCGAGCTCACCCAGTTCACCCATCAGATGCCGGACCCCGAGCGGATGCAGCACTTCGCCGCCCAGATCAAGACCGACCTGCGCCTCTTCGTGCGCATCCACAACACTTTTACGCATTGTGCCGACGTGGGCCTGGCGCTCACGGTCGCTCGCCATTTTCGCAAGGCGATGGAGCCGCTCAACGAGGAAGGCAAGCTCGCGGGCTTCGTCGCCGCGTTTCCGTACGCCTTCAAGAACACCCCGGACAACCGCGAGTACATTTTGCAGCTCGCAAACCAGCTGAGCTTCGGCGCCGAGACTCCGCTGCAGCTCGACTTTCGCCACATGAGCTGGCTCACCCCCGAGGCGATCGAGTGGGTCTCGAGCCATGAGCTGGGCCTCGTGCTCGTCGACGAGCCGGCGCTTCCGGGGCTCGTGCCGCCGCTCGCCGTCGCCACGAGCGGGCGCGTGCTCGTGCGCCTGCATGGCCGCAATGCCGCGGGCTGGTGGTCGGGCAACCAGGCCACGCGCTTCGACTACTCCTATTCGCGCGACGAGCTTGCCGCGCTGAAGACGCGCTACGAGCCGCTGGAAGCGCGCCGCCGCGAGGTCTCTTTTCTTTTCCACAACAACTGGCAGGCCCAGTCGGTCAACAACGCCGTCCAGTTCCGCACGTTGCTGGCGCGAGAGGCGATCGAGGCGGCTCCGCGCGTGTTTATGCCGTCGGCCAACGACTTCCTGAGCTCGCTCGACGACGCGGCCGACCCCCTGGACGACGAAAGCGGGCGCCCGCCGACGAGCCTTCCCTTATCCGAGGTGAAGTCGCGCGTGAGCCGCGCGCTCGCGAGCGCGCAGTCGTCGCTCGACCTGCCTCTGCGCGACGACAGCTGAGCCTGGCCATGAAAAAATTCAAAATGGACCCCGCGTACTTTCGCGGCATCGATCCCGCCTTCATCCGCTTCGTAGAGCCCGTTCTCGAGGGGCTCTGGACCCATTATTTCCGCTGCGATCTCGAAGGCTGGGACAACGTCCCCGACGAGAAGGCGCTGTTCGTGGGCAACCACAACGGCCTGCTCACCTTCGAAGTGCTGATGATGTTCTACGCCTGGTACAAGCGCTTCGGCGACTCGCGCAAGGCGGTGGGCCTGGCCCACGGCATCGTGCTCGACAACCCGGCGTTCAACTGGCTGCTCCCGCGCCTGGGCGCCATCCCGGCCGATCCCGACATCGCCGATGAGGCGATGCGCCGCGACTTCTCGCTGCTCGTGTACCCGGGCGGGGAGAAAGAGGCGATGCGCCCGTACTCCGAGCGAGCGCGCGTCGACTTCTTCGGGCGCAAGGGCTTCATCAAGCTGGCGCTCCGGAACAAGGTTCCGATCATCCCGATCGTGAGCATCGGCGCGCACGAGAGCTACGTGATCCTCCACCGCGGCGAGGAGCTGGCCGAGGCGCTGGGGCTCAAGAAAAAATACCGGCTCCACGGCATGCCGATCACCGTGCGCACCGCCTTTTTCTACTGGTGCCTCGCCACCGGCATGTTCACCTTTTTCCCGCTCCTGCTCGCGCCGTTCGCGGCGTTCGTGGCGCTGCTTCCGCTTCCCGCCAAGATGAGCTTTCGCCTGCTCGAGCCGGTGTACGTGAGCGAGCTCTACGACCCGGCGAAGTCCGAGGAAGAGAACCTCGAGAACCTTTACCAAATAGTCGTTGGGAAAATGCAGGCCGTGCTGACCGCGGAGTACGCCAAACGAAAGCTTCCCATTCTGGGGTAGAAAGCGGCCTGCCCCTTGCACTTCCTCGCCTGAGGAGGAACTGATCATGAAAAAGCTTCTAGCGTTGATGGCCGTGCTCGGTCTGATGTCCGCCGTCGCCCTCGCCCATGATGAGAAGAAGGACGAGGCCGCCGCCGCGCCCGACGGCACCACCAAGGTCGAAAAGACCACCAAGCACACGAAAAAGTCGAAGCGCAGCAAGAAGGGCGACAAGACGAGCGAGAAGACCACCGACGAAAAGACCACCGAAAAGAAGGCTGACTGAGCCTTTCGGGATCCGACGATCGGGCATGGCCGGCTTTGGGTTCCCAAAGTCGGCCTTTTTATCGTCTTCGGTTATACTCTGAGACCGATGCCCAAGAGCCCACTCATCTACGCCATCGACTTCGGCACCTCCAACTCGCTGCTCGCGGCGGCGACGCCCGAGGGCGAGCTCGCGCCGATCCCGCTCGACGTCGAGGCGCCCGACCCGACGATTCTCCGGAGCATTCTTTATTTTCCGTCGATGAACGAGTGTTTTTACGGTCAGCGCGCGATCGACGAGTTCACCCGCCACGACATGGAGGGTCGGCTCGTGCGCTCGATCAAGAAATACCTGCCGGTGCGCAGCTTCGTCGGCACGTACGTCGACAACCGGCCGCTGAACCTCGAGGACATCATCGCCATCTTCCTCGGAGAGCTGCGCCGGCGCGCCAACGCGCACTTCGACGCCGACGTCGACAGCGTCGTGCTCGGGCGCCCGGCGAAATTCTCGGGCGAGGAAGGCGACGACGCGTACGCGCAGTACCGGCTGGAGCGCGCCGCGCGCGGCGCGGGTTTCAAGCACATCGAGTTCCTGGCCGAGCCGCTGGCGGCGGCCTTTGATTTTCGCGGCCAGATCGCCGAGCCGAAGCTCGTCTGCGTCGCCGACTTCGGCGGCGGCACGTCCGACTTCACCGTCGTGCGCATCCGCCCGGACGGTTACGACCGCGAGCGCGACGTGCTCTCGATCGGCGGCGTGTCGGTGGCCGGCGACGCGCTCGACGGCGCGGTGATGCGCGGGCGCATCGCGCGGCACTTCGGCGCCGACGTCGAATACAAGGTTCCGTTCGGCTCGAACGTGCTGCGCATGCCGCGGGATCTGATGGAGAAGATCTGCTCGCCGGCCGACATCTCGCTCCTGCGCGAGCGCGACACGTTCGAGTTCCTGAAAAACGTGCGCACCTGGTCGCTCGGCGGCAAGGATCGCGAGAAGATGGACCGGCTCTTCTGTCTGATCGAAGACCAGCTGGGCTTCAAGGTGTTCGAGGAGATCGAGCGCACGAAGCGGGCGCTGTCGGACGCCGCCAGCGCGAAGTTCGTTTTCGATTACCCGGGCGCCGAGGTCGAGGAGAAGTTCACCTTGAAGGGGTTCGAGGAGCTGATCGCCCCGAAAACCGACGCCATCCTGACGTCTTTGGACGAGACCGTGGCGGCCGCCGGTCTCAAGTTCGCCGACATCGACCTGGTCTGCTGCACAGGGGGGACGGCGAGGGTGGCCGTGCTGAGAAGGGCCCTGGAAGAGCGTTTTGGGGTGGGGAAGCTCCAACAGCACAATAACTTTCACTCGATCGTACGCGGCCTTAGCTCACGCGCCCGGCAGCTTTTCTGAGAATTTGAGGGTTGACACCCCCGGGGGGGCTCTCATATAAGATCCGTCTACGGCAAATCTGTTTTCTACACCGCGGGGGTGTAGTTGAGTTGGTTACAACGCCGCCCTGTCACGGCGGAGGCCGCGGGTTCGAGTCCCGTCACTCCCGCCATTTTTTCAAACAATCACCCAAAATCTAACTTCTAAACCATCAGCGAACCCGATGGAGTGAGCGAAAAGCGCGAACGCAATCGGGGTCGTCGGCGGGTTCGCGCAAATGCGCGAACGTTATAATGCGGGCGCCCAGGATGGGCGCCCCTCATCTCGCCCAATGATTCGGCAGGAAAGCCGAATCATTTCTCCCGTCACCGAGTTTGCACCCATGTCCCGGGACGAGAATCCAACCGCGTCCTCCCCATTGGCGTTGTGGTGTTTTGGCGGACCCAGGACCTCTGCCCTGCCAACGCTAAATAAAACGATACGGATTGACTGATTGCGTTAATTTGACTAACCCTCGGGAAAATTCTTAAGGGGGATTTCATGAAAAAGATTTCGAAGATGTCCGTTCTCGCCGTCGCGCTCGCGATGCTCAGCACTGCCTCGGCCCACGCCGGCGGAAAGTCCGACTTCACGCCGACCATCCTGGGCAAAGTCCAGAGCTCCAAAGACGGCCTCGACAAGCTGCGCGTCTATCTCAATCGCGAGCTGATCGTCGTCCGCAAGGGCCTGATCCGCTCGAGGGCGATGGTAACAGCGCGGCGATCACGCTCCATGTAAGCTTCGATCCCGCCTGCACCGCCAAGGAATGCGCCTACACCTTCGTTCAGCAGGGCAACAGGAACTGCTCGTACTACGGTGGCTGCTATTTCCGCGGTCTCAGCGACGCGCCGTTCGTCCTGACCCAGGTTTCGCCGAACGCCGACTACACCGACGTGAACCTCTACGCCAAGAGCGTCTGGATCTTCACCTCCTCGGCCAAGACGAGCGACTTCACCCTCAAGGTGCGCGACTCCGAGCTGCTCGAAGTGCTGCGCGAATCGCGCCGCGTCCCGGGCTGGGATGGCCAGGGCCGTCGCGGCGACTGAGCGACGCGCCTCTCGAAACATCGTCCGATTCCGAAGAAGCCGTCGGGGTGGCTGTCGCCCCGGCGGCTTTTTCGCGTTCAAACCAGCGGCCTGTCCCGGGACAGGTCGTTTGAAATGGGCTAGCGTTGCCCCCATGTCGAAATTTTCCGAGAAGATCCTGAGAGGCGAAGTTCCCGCCGACCACGAGTGGGCCGAGCACCTGATCGAGGCCCACAAAGAGGCGCCGAGCATGACGCCCAACGCGTTCGCGCCGTACCGCACCGCCGAGGGCATTACGTCCTACGAGCTCCTCGCCCGCACGCTCGACGGTCTCGCGGCGCGACCGGATGCGACGGTGCTCGACCTTGCGTGCGGCGACGGCTATCTCGTTCCGTTCATCTTGGAACACGCCGGGCCGCGCGCCTCGGTCGTCGGCGTGGACA
The DNA here is from genome assembly GCA_016194795.1 of Deltaproteobacteria bacterium. Taxonomy (GTDB): domain Bacteria; phylum Bdellovibrionota; class UBA1018; order UBA1018; family UBA923; genus JACQAX01. The sequence goes on from JACQAX010000197.1 coordinate 14,186, forward strand.
TGTCGGAAGGCGAGCTCGCCGTGGCCCGCGCCACGCGCGCCCGCGAGGGCGTCCGTTTCGTCAACGGCCGGGCCCAGGAGCTGCCGCTCGCAGACGCATCGATCGACGCCGCCGTCTGCCACATGGCCTTCATGCTGATGCTGCCGCTC
>JACQAX010000198.1 GCA_016194795.1 Deltaproteobacteria bacterium
CGCGAGGCCGACGGCCTGGCGCTCAGCTCCCGCAACGCCTACCTCTCGCCCCGCGAACGCCAGACCGCGCCCGAGCTCGCGCGCGCGCTGAACGCCACGCGCGACGCCCTGACCTGCGTTCGCCCCGGGAGCGAAGGTGGCGCCCTCGTCGCGGCCGCCACGGCCGGAGCGCGCGCTCGCCTCGAGTCGTTTGGCTTTGGCGTGCAGTACGTCGAATGCCTCGAGCTGCCCGAGCTCGCGCCGGCCACCCGCCTCGCGGCCGATCGTCCCTACCTGATCGCCGCGGCCGCGCACCTCGGTGCCACGCGTCTCATCGACAACGTGCTCGTCGCCCCCGAAAAGCTCGCGGCCTTCGGCATCAACGTCGAGCTGGGCTGAGCCGCAGACGCGACGCGAGCGAGCCCAGCCAACGCAGCAGCGCCTGCGCCTCGCTCTCCTCGAGAAAAACGAAGTAGGCCGAAAGCATGATGGCCGAGAAGAACGGGATGTTCACGACGATGGCGATGCCGAGGTGCATCGCCACGCCGAACGCGAGCATCCACTTGCGCGCCGGCCGCAGCCAGATGAGCACCGGGAAGTACACCTCCCAGGCCAACGTCGAGTAGGTCCCCGCGACGAGCAGCAGCGGAACGTGCGCGAGGAACGAGAAGTCCCAGCGCGCGATCTGGACGTTGGAAACGACGCCCCAGAGCGCCTCGCCAGCCCACCACTGCGGTCCGCGAACCTTGTCGAGCCCGGCGAAGCCGTAGATGATGCAGAGCTGGATCTGCGTGAGGCGCAGCGCCGACGAGCCGAGCATCGCGCGCACCGAGCCTTTTTCGATGCGCTGCTGCTTCGCAGCCACTTCGTGAACGCGGTAATCGGCCAGACAGAGATAAAAAAGAAAGAACGTCGAGATCATGTCGACGCCGTAGCTCGGCGCCATGTCGCGATGGAGAAACGAGACGTTCGTGAACAGCGCGACGATCGCCGCCGCGCGCGGAAAGATCCCCAGCGCGAGCGCGGCCAGCGAGACGAGCAGCACGACCGTTCCGGCGTAAAGCGCCGCGTCTCCCGGAAAGTGGAAGAAGATCGAGTTGCGATAGTCCATCGGCAGCACGTCCGGCACCGTCGACAGCGGCATGATCCCCGACTCCGAGAAGTAGAGCTTGAGGTCGAGCGCGCGAATCGAATAGAGCACGAAGAGGGTCGCGCCGAGCGCGCCCCGGAACAGCCGCAGGCGAGCGCCCGCCTCTTCGTCGAACCAGAACCCCTGCCAGGCGTCCCAGGCCGCCGTCGCGAGAGCCGCCGGCCGCAGGCGGGCCGCGAGCTTCGAGGCGCCCATCAGCCCCTCCCCGCGATGCAGAGAAACTGCGTGACGAAGTTGCGCGTGCCGCCCTGACCGTCGCCGATCGTGCGCTTGCCCTCGGCGACGTCGGTCAGCGCGGCCATGCCTTTGACCACGCGCCAGAGCTTCACCGACTGCGCCGCCGGATAGGCTTTGCAGTAGTAGGGCCCGAGCGTCTTCTCGATGCGCTCGTTGGCGGCCATCAGAAAGCGCGCCACGCCGATGCGCCGGTTCTGGCGCTCGCGCAGGAAGAACGGGTCGCCCTTCTCAGGCCACGTCCCCGTGGCCAGCGTCTCGCCGTCGGCGCCGACCGTCTCGAACTCGATGAACACGGGTGGCGGCCCGGGATCGGGCGCGAAGAAGCCCCACTGCGAGGCGAGGTTGAAGAAGCTCACGTAGGGCGCAACCACCCAATGAAAGCGCCCGCCGAGGTAGCTCATGCTGTTCGGCGCGAGAATGACGCAGAAAAGATGGTAGGCGAGAAAAACCGAGATCAGGATCGAGGCCACACGTCGCCGCTTTGCGCGTTTCAATGCCCGCCGCCGCCCTTTCCGGCCCGATACACCTGGACGTTACCGAGCTCGGCGGTGACCGAGACGGGCACGCCGCGCCCGCCGGTCTCGAAACGCGAGTTCACGTCGCCGCGCGGCGCATGCAGATCGATCGCGAGCGGGCTCGACTCCGGAAAAAACAGGATCACGTCCCCGGCGTGGCTCACGAGCTTGACGTTCGAGTCGGCGCGAAGCCTCTGCCATTTCAGGACGGTATCGCCGAGCGTCTGTCCGACGACCGAGCCGCCGAGGCCCGCCAGGCCCACGTTGCCGCTCTCCAGATTGTAATGGAGCGGGCCGGCGATCCCTTCGCCCGAAAACATGCAATGACCGCACGTCACGTCGAGCGGGCCGACCGCGCCGACGTCGACGTCGCCCCAGTCGAGCTTGAGGGTGAGGCTCTGCGGCCAGGACTCCGCGAGGATGCTCCCGCGCGTGACCTCGACGACGGCCGGCATCGGCTCGCGCGTCTCGAGCTGCAGCACGAAACGGCAGCGCGAAGCCGAGGGAACCGACGACTTTCCTTTGCTCACGGCCGACATCGCGTGGCCGGGCACCGGGGTCGCCTCCGCGATCTCGAGGGCGCCATTCGTCGAGTCGATCCGCACGCGCACCCGGCAGTCCGTGCCGGCGGGAGCCTGGTCGATCTTGAAACGCGTCTTGCGCGACTCACCCGCGCCCGAAAGCTGCACCTCGGCGTGGGAAAGCCGGATGCTCAGCTTCTTGATCGCCTTGAGATCGGTGCGCTCGAGCCTGGCGCCTTCCAGCGTCTCGACCTGAGCGGCGACGGCCGCCGGCGCTGCCGCCGCCTGAGCGGGATCGGCATGGAGCGTGGCGAGCGGCTTCAGAATCGCGGTCTCGTCCGGCTGATGCGCCGGCACTGACGAGGCCACCGTATCCGCCACGACCGCCTCGTCGTCGCCACCGCCCGAATCGGCGTTTTTCTTCAAGAGCGCGCACCCCGGCGCCGACACCAGGGAGAGAGTCAGGACGGACAACGCGAGTCGAGTGGCGAAAGCGTTTCTCAAGAAGTGGGCGCTCCGAAAATAAAAAAGGGTGGAGCCCCGAGGCCCCACCCTTTCAAGTCTAACACGAGCCGAAAAACGCGCTCGAGAATTAATGACGCCGAGAAAGCTCAGCCCTTCAGGCCGAGCTTTTTGGTCAGCGTCTGTTCGCCCGACTTCCAGCCGGCGCCGCAGAGCTCGCCCGTCTGAAGCGCGGTCACGACGCGCAGGACCTCGTCGGCGTTGCGGCCGACGTTGAGCGGGTTGTGCTCGATCCACTGGACCGTGCCCTGGGGGTCGATGACGTACGTCGAGCGCAGCGTCACGCCCTTGTCCTCGAGATAGCAGCCATAGGCCGTGCTGATCGCGTGGTTGAGGTCGGAGAGCATCGGGTACTTCTGTTCCTTGAGGTCCGCCTTCGACCAGGCCTGGTGCGAGTACGGGCTGTCGATCGACAGGCTCATCACCTGCGCGCCCAGGCGCTTGAACGCATCGTGGCGCTCGCTGAACTGCTGCAACTCGGTCGGGCACACGAAGGTGAAGTCGAGCGGGTACGTGAAGAGCACGACCCACTTGCCACTGAAATCCTTCAACGAGAAATCCTGGATCTTGCCTTCGAAATAACCCTGCGTCTTGAACTCGGGAGCCTTCTGATAAATCTTCACCATAAAAATCTCCTCTAAAAATTTGTTTGTTTTTTTATGGATCTAACAAATATGATCTACCCTGCCAAACAAAATGGGGAGCACATGAAAATAGCCGTCGTCGCCGGAGCCAGGACACCTTTCACGAAAATGGGATCGACGCTTCGCAGCTGCAGCGCGATCGACCTGGGCGTGGGCCCCGTCAACGCGCTAGTCGACCGCTTCGCACTGACCAGCGACCCGAACGGGCTGCTCGTCTTCGGCACGGTGATCCAGCACTCCAACGTGAGCAACGTGGCGCGCGAGGTCGCGCTCGAGAGCAAGCTCCATCCTCAGACGCGCGCCTTCTCGACGGTGATGGCCTGCGCGACCAGCCTGGCGAGCGTGGCGGAAGCCACCAGCTGGATCGCGCGCGGGAGCGTCCCCTGGGCGATCGCCGGCGGTTCGGAGAGCATGTCGAACTTTCCGGTGAGCTTCGCCCACCAGTTCGGCAAGACGCTCGGGGACATGAAGTTCGCGCGCACGACGCAGGAGCGGCTGAAGAGCCTCATTCAGCTTCGCCCCAGCCACCTCGCGCCCCAGATTCCGCCCGTGGCCGAACGTCTGACCGGCCTCACGATGGGCCAGCACTGCGAGCTCATGGTGAAGGAGTGGAAGCTTCCCCGCGCCGACCAGGACGAGTGGGCCGTCATGACCCACCAGCGCGCCGGAAAGGCGCAGAGCTGGCACGCGCAGTTCGTCACGTCCTGCCCGAACATCAACGGTCCCGCCAAAGACAACCTCATCCGCGGCGACACGACGATGGAGAAGGTCTCCAAGCTCAAGCCGGTCTTCTCCGACGACGGCACGATCACCGCCGCCAACGCGAGCCCGCTCACCGACGGGGGCGCCGTCGTGCTGCTCGCCGACGAGGCCTATGCGAAAAAA
>JACQAX010000241.1 GCA_016194795.1 Deltaproteobacteria bacterium
CGCCTCCTCGCCGAGGCGCGCGCGGTGGTTCTGACGCACGACGGGGGCCGTGTTGTAGCTATAGAGCAGAAACGCGGTGCCGAGCGCGATCGGCGCGTACGTCCAGGGCGTGAGCAGGTTGTCGAGCTGGAACGGCGCGAGCAGCGTGTCCTTCCAGTCGCCCATGTAGAGCGGCTGCTGGTATTCTTTCTGAGCGGCGGCCTGCGAGGGGTCGAGCGACGCCTGCTGGTAATTATAAAAGGTGTTCCACATGTGGTATTTCAGGCCGAACTCCTGGAGAAACTGGCCCAGGAGAGGCTTGGTGATGTTGCGCCCCGAGGGGACGAGCACGCTGCCGTCGATCGTGAACGCGCCCTCCTTGGAGTAGAACGTGCCGCCGTAATAGGTGCCGATGGTCAGCGACGACTCGATGAGGCCCTGCAACGGATGGCCGCGCAACGTGGCGCCGAGCCCGGGCACGACGAGGTTGCCCCAGCCCACCGCGGCCGGCGAGACGTCGGCCAACGCCGCCGGCGCCACCGCTCCGCTCACCACGCTCAACAAAACGATGCCTGCGACAAGCCTTGTTGTTGTCATTTGATGATGTACGCCTTCAGCGCCGCTCCCACGGTCGAGTTTCTGACGTTCCTGTCGGCATAGTCATCCGCGCCCAGATTGCTGAAGGTGCGGCTGAACGTATACCAGATATAGAGATGATAATTGGTTTCCAGCGGAATTGTAAACGAAGGCGTGATTTCCAGGGTCAGATCCTGGCGGCGCTTGGTGGTGAGGCCGCCGGTGCTCAGCCGGTTGAAAGACGAGACGTCGGCGTCGTTTCGAAGATAAAGCTTCGTATTGAGGCCCGGGGCGAAAAGCCGGAAGTTGTGCTCGGCGAAAAGCTGGATCCCGATGTCGTTGTGCGAATAGGTGATCGTAAGCGCGTTGGCGTCGTCGGTATCACGCGCCGCGCGCACGTGCTCGAAATAGGCGCCGAAGCTCGCGAACCACGGAAACGGGAAAAGCTCCCAGTTGTAGTCGAAACGGAAGTGCCAGCCCGCCTGCGGCTTGTACTCGTTGCGATAGTACCAGTCCTGGTAGATCGTGCCTTGCACGTACTGCTTGTAGTAGTCCCGGTACGCCACGCCCCTCAGCGCGATGCCGCCGAACGATTCGTAGGGCAGATTGCCCAGCGTCAGGTAGCTGAAGAACGGCCGAAACGTGAAGTCCTCGTTCTTGCCGACGCGCAGCGCGAGGGAGAGCTCGGTGTCCGCCTCGAGCAGATCGGCCGAGTGGGCGGTGAAGTAGCGGTTGTTGAGGAGGCCGGCGCCCGCCGACCATGAGCCGTTGTCGAGCTGCTCGGTATACGTCGCGTTGGCCTGCGCGTTGGCGGCCACCGAAGCCACCGGCGCTTCCGAGATGGCGATGCCGAGAGGGTTCGATTCGCGGCTGGCCCCGACGACGAGCGTTCCGAAAAAATTCGTCTTCTTCCCGATCTCGACGAGGTCGTCGCCCTCGGCGATGCCCGCGAGATACTGCTGCGCCAGAGCCTTCGTCGCCTGATTGCGCGTGATGAGCACGACCTTCGCCCAGAGCGGTAGCGCCGAGGCCGGGTTGAGCTTCCAGCGATAGCGCGCGTGGAGGACGACGATCGTGTCGCGCGTCGGCTCCCGCTCCTCGGCCCAGGAGAAGAGCTGCTCGGCTTCGAGCGGATCGCTCTGGCAGTACGCTACCACCGCGGCGACCAGCGGGCTCAGGCGACGCTGGATCGCGCGAGGGGCCGCCCCCCGCACCCGATCGCAGCGATCACGCGTGAAGAAGTCGACGAGCTGCTCCTCGAGCTCGGGCGTGATGAGCACGCTCGGCTCCTCCTGCTCGACCGGGCGGGGTTTCCGCACGGGGATCTTGTTGCGCAGCCGGGGGTCGAGGGGCTGCACGCCATAGGCGGTCGCCCCCACCACGAGGGCGAGCGCGAGCAGCAACGCCCCTCGCGACGCGAACGCAAAAATACGGCGGCCTGGCAGCATGGCTGCAATGATAGCCGCCGCGGTCGTCCCAGCGCAAGCGCTTGTGCGCCCGCCGCCGTCATTCGGGAACGCGCCCGTCCTTTACGCGCTCTTGCGCGCTGCCGCCTCGGCGTCGATCGCGCCGAGAAGCGTCTCGACGTCGCTCGAGGTGAGGTCGCGGCTGTGCGCCTTGCCCGTGTGCTTGGAGATGAACTCGCGCGCGGCGCCGTCCGGAAGCTCGAGCTCCTTTTTCAGACGGGCCCAGACCAGGCGAGCCTGGCCCGGCGTCGCCATGCGCAGGCCGCCGCTGCCGCCCCCCGACGCCCCCTGCCCCGCCGGCGTCGCGTGCTCGTCGCTGCTGCCGGGCGCCGCCGATTTGACGGCAAGCTCCGGCTGGTCCTCGAGATCCTGCGTGAAGATGTTGCTCGAGCGCGTCGCCGAGATCACGGCGCCGACGTAGGCGCGCTTCTGCGCCATCTTCTGGATCGTGTTGAGGACCGCGAACGGTGACAGGTTGAGATAGCGACGCTCGTAGTTGTTGCACGAGCCCTCGCAGATTCCGACAGTGCGCCCGTCCTGGAGCAGCTCGACGCGATAGGTGAACTCGATGTAGTCTTTTTTCTGCTCGGTCTGCTCGGCCGGGGTGAACTTGCGCTCGACGCACTGGCTTCGCACCTCGAAGCCGTAGGCCTCCCGCAGAAACTCGGCCCCCGCCTTGAGCAGCGTCGGCTTGCTCGTGCCGGGAATGATGCCGTAGTGCTCACCGCGGATCATGACCTTCGAGACGAACTCCTGGAGCAGGCCAAGCTGATTTCGCATCTCGTCGATGCGGGTGCGGCTCAAGCCACGCACGGGCGGTGGAGAGGCGGCGATCAGCTCTTCGGAAATGACAAGGGTCGCCTCGTCGGCGACCGGAACGACGTTCTTGTTTTCTGCTTCATTGGCAGGTGATTTTTTTTCTTTCTTCATGAAGGCACATTATAATTTTCTCACATTGCCAACAACCAACCGGCCGCAGATACCGCAGCTACGATTGAAAGCGCTTGCCTGGCGCTCGGCTCTGGCCGTGCTTCTTCTGGGAGCGATCTTCCCGCTCACCGTCGAGCGCATGGAGCACGTCACCGACACGGCCTGGACGTACCTCTGGGACGGCCCCTCGCTTCTCGCCGAGCTCGCGCTCGCCTCGCTCGTGCTCTTCGGCTGCGGCTGGCCGTTCGTGAAGCGCGCTCGCCACGCGCCGTCGGCGACGGCTCTCGGGGCGGCCTTGGTCGCCTGGGCGTGCGCGGCCGTGAAGCTCGCGCGCCACGCCCCGTTCGTGCCGAGCGAGGACGTCTACGCGCAGACCTGCGCGCTCATCGGGGCGTGCCTGCTGCTCGCGCGGCTTCTCGAGCGTTTCTTCCTCGAGCGTTTCGGCGACGCGCCGGTGGACTCTCGGCCGCTTCCGCCTTGGCTGGTGCCGGGCCTTTTTGGCGTCGCCCTCGTCAGCGCCGTCGTCCACGGGCTGCTCGCCCTCGCCAAGCCGTTCGACCACGCCGCCCTCCACATGATCGCCGTGCTGGCGACGGCCTCGCCGGCGGCGCTGCTCGCGGCCACGGCGTTTCCGCTGGCCGCCGTTTGCCGGAGCGGCGTTTTTGCGCCGGCGAACCTCGCCGGCCCCCTGCTGCGCGAGCTCGCGCGCGCGGAAACGCTTGCCATCGATGGGGATGCCGGCGGCGAGGCCGGCGCCCCCGCCGGGCCCGTCTCGCCGAGCGCCGTCGTCTGTCTGCCCGGCGTCGACGAGCAGGAGCTGCGGCGTCTCCACGCCGACACGAGCCCGCGCCTCGCGCTTGCCTCGCGACAGGCCATCGAGCGAGCGGCGGATTCGGCCGAGGCCGGCGCGCTCATCACGCGGGCCGACGATCTTCGCCAGCGGGGCCTGACGGTGAGCTACGTCCTGGTCGACGGAAAACCGGCCGCCGTGGTTGGCTTCGGCGGCTTCGGGGAGCACGGCGCCGAGGACTCGACGAGAGCGTCGCTTGAGCCCCTGCGCGCAAGCGGCCTGAAGCTCATCCTGCTCACGGGCGCCAACAGAGTCACCGCCGCCGCCCGCGCCGCCCACCTCGGGCTCGACACGGTCACCGAGCTCCGCGCCGAGCTGACGCCCGAGCAGAAGCAGGCAGCGCTCGCCGAGCTTGCGGCCGCCTCGCCCCGCCTCGTCGTCGTGCGCGGCGCAAGCATCGAGCTCGGCGGCGGCCTCGCGCCGCTCGATCTTGCCGACGCCACGCCCGAGACCCTGGCGCGCGCGCACCGGCTCGCGCGGCTCGCCACCGACGTCGAGCGCCTCGGAACGGCGCTCGCCTGGTCTTACAACGCGCTCGGCGTGGTCGCGGCCGCCGCGTTCACGCTTCGTCCGAGCCTCGGCGCGCTGGCCTCGCTCGGCTGCACCGCCGCGCTCGCGGCGCTCTCGCTCACCCTGAGAAAAAAATGAAAAAGAAGACGACGAGCTCCTACAAGCTTCCACCCGGTCCGAAAGGCCAGCTCCTGCTCGGCAGCCTGCCCAAGCGGCGCAAGGAGCCGCTCCAGCTCTACATGCAGGGCGCGCTCGAGTACGGCGACCTCGTTTACTATCGCATGGGCCCGATGAAGGTCGTGCTCGTCAACAACCCGGCCGACATCAAGCACGTGCTGCAAGACAACCAGAAAAATTACGTGAAAGGCTTCGGCTACAGCGCGCTCGAGCCCGCGCTCGGGCGCGGGCTGCTCCTGAGCGAGCACGATTTCTGGCGCCGCCAGCGCCGGCTGGCCCAGCCCGCGTTCCACCGCCAGCGCCTGATGAAATTCGCCGAGACGATGGTCGACTCCACCCGTCGCATGCTCGATCGGTGGGCCGAGCTGCCGAGCCCGCGTGGCGGTCAGGCACCGGTCGTCGACGTCGCCCAGGAGATGATGCGGCTCACGCTCGGCATCGTCAGCCGCACCCTGCTCTCGACCGACGTGAGCGGCGACGCCGACACCGTCGGCGCCGCGCTGGCGCGGCTGTTCGAGGAGACCAACCGTCGCGTGCTCGCGGCCGTGCGCTGGGACGAGGCCCTCCCACTCCCGCGCAACCTGCGCTTCAAGAAAGATCTCGCCACGCTCGACAACGTCGTCCTGCGCATCATCCGCGAGCGGCGCAAAAGCGGCGTGGACGCGGGCGACCTGCTCTCGATGTTCATGCAGACGCGTGACGAGGACACCGGCGAGACGATGGACGACAAGCAGCTGCGCGACGAGGTGATGACGATGTTCCTCGCCGGCCACGAGACGACGGCCAATCTGCTCGCCTGGACCTGGATGCTCCTGTCGCAGCACCCGTCGGTCGCGCGCAAAGTGAAAGCCGAGGTCGACGAGGTGCTGGGAAGCCGCGCCCCCACTTTCGAGGACACCGCCCGGCTGCCCTATATAATGATGGTGCTCGAGGAGACGCTCAGGCTCTACCCGCCGGCGTGGGTGCTCGCGCGCGAAGCCGTGGCGCTCGACCAGCTCGGCGGCTACGACATTCCGCCAAAAACCATCGTGGTCCTCTGCCCTTGGGTCGTGCACCGCCTGCCGCGGCTCTGGACGAACCCGGAAGGTTTCGATCCCGAGCGCTTCACCGAGGAGGCCTGCGCGGGCCGTCATAAGTACGCGTATTTCCCGTTCAGCGGCGGCCCTCGCGTGTGCATCGGGAGCGGTTTCGCCCTCATGGAGGCGCAGCTGATCCTGGCGATGGTCGTCCAGCGCTTCCGCCTCGATCTGCTGCCTTCGCACCCGATCGTGCTCGACCCGCTCATCACCCTTCGTCCCCGCCACGGCATAAAGATGACATTGAATCCAATAGGTTAGAAAGTGGGTTGACGCGGAGAGCCTAAAGCCTTATCCTGATAGTTAAGATTTCTTAACCTTACAGGATGGGATATGAACCCCGACTGGCTGGCCAAAATCCTCTTCTTGCTCATGGCCGCGGCACTCTACCTGTTCACGGGCTGCGCGGGCCCGACGACGCCGCTCGGCGCACCTTGGGCCACCGTCTCCTCCGAGACTCGCAATGGCCCGCTCGCCTTCATCTCGAGCCTCTTCAAGCTCGAGAAGGCCGACATCCGCTTCTGGCCTCGCCACCAGCGCCTGCACGGCCCGGGGCCGCTCACGATCCTCATCAACGACCCGAGCGGCGTGAAGTCGAACTACCATCTCGTCGTGCGCCACAACGGGCTCGACGTGACGTCGAGCTTCCTGCGCCAGGCCACCGTGACCAAGCAGCCCAAAAGCCTGCGCATCTTCGTCCCGCTCGTGCGCCTGCCGGCGGACCGCGAGAACCTCATCGAGGTGTTCTACATGGAATCTTACGCGCGCTACGAGGCGCCGCGCTGCCACGCCTTCAAGCAGGGGCCGCTCGTCTCGACGAACGGCTTCACGCCCAACCAGCAGCTCCTCGAGCTGATCCGCAACATCTCGCGCGAGCATGGGTTCAGCCCGGCGTTCACCGCCGGGCTCATCGCCCAGGAGTCGGGCTTCGACCCGCGCACCGTGAGCTGGGCCAAGGCCATCGGCCTGACGCAGGTCACGCCGTCGGCGCGCATCCGCACGACCTTCGACGACCCGGACACCGCGCTCACCCAGCTCGTGCTGGCGAGCTACAACTCGGGGTACACCCGCGTGTCCAACGCGTTCGCGCGAGGCGGCGCCAACTGGCTTTCGTCCACCGAGCTGCGCGAGGCGCGCAAGTACGTCGGACGCATCACGAGCTACTGCGATCAGTTTTCCGAGACCGACAAGGGGGAAATAGAAGATGAAGATCAGACCTAAAAGCCTCACCCGCATCGCCCTGTTCCTGGTCTGCGTAGCCCTGAGCATCCCGATCCAGATCATGCTGCTCTACGGCCACACGCCGCTGGAGGTCGCGCCGATCGCCGCCAAGCTCGCTCCGCTCAACTGGGGCATCATGCTGAGCGCGCCGCTGGTCGCGTGGCTCATTTACCGGGCCTCGCCGTTCGCGCTGCTGGCCGTACCGATGCTCGCCTACCTCGTGTTCATGAACAACTGGCTCGTCGCCGAGGTCGGCACCGACTTCTCGCCGTTCGTCTCGGGCATGTCGACCGCGCTGTTTTTCGCCGCGCTCATGCCGCTGGCCAAACGCTCGGTGCGCTCGCTCATGCTGCACCCCGAGCGCCGCTGGTGGTTCACGCCGGCACGCCGGCGCGTCGAGCTGCCCGTGCTTATCGAAAACGAGGGCTGCGAGTTCGTCGCCACCACCTTCGACGTCTCGGAGGGCGGCGCGTTCATCCGCATCTGGCCGATCCACCCGCGCGAGCCGCGCTCGCAGCTGGCCGAGATGCGCCCGGGCAAACGCCTCACGATCTTCCTGGATCTCAAGCAAGCCAGCCGCATCGAGTGTCACGCCGAAGTGGTGCGTCGGGCCGCCGCCAATGGCGACTACCCCGACGGCATCGGAGTGCGCTTCGTCGACCTGCCGGCGTCGGCGCGCCGCGAGCTGGCCCGCTTCGCCTCACGCTCGGCGGTGCCCTCGCAACAGCTCGCGGCCTGAAGCTCCCGCTCTACTCGACCAGGACGGGCCCGGACGCCGGCGGCGAAACGACGGCGGGTGCCTGCGACGGCAGCTGCGGCTGCCACTGCGACACGCTCTTACCGCCCGCATCGACCACTTTGTGGCTCACGCACGAGTCGCGCTCGAAGCGAAAACGCCGCTCCAGCGAAAGCGTCGTTTTCGCCTTGCGGTCGATACGCGCGAGGAGCGCGCGCTGCTCGTCGAAGGGCACGGGAACCGTCCGATACCTTCTCTCCATCGCGCCAAGCTCGGCGGCCTCTTCGAGCAGCGCTTCCCGCAGGCGAAGCGACGGGCCGCAGGAGGCCGCGCTGCTCTCGCAATGGTTGGCTCGCGAGATCGCCCCGGCGCTCTCGTCCAGCACGCGCTTCTGGCAGGCTTCGTAGAAGATCAGGTCCGACGGCGGAATGGGCGGCTGCCGCACGTCGAGAATGCGGTCGCAGCGGGCTCCGCCGGCGGCGAGCCGCGCGACGAGGCGCTCGTGCTCGAGCTGGAGCGCGAGGCGCTGTTTCTCGATCCGGCGCTCCTCGCGGCGCAAGGCCTGGCGCCTGCCCTCGCGCTCCGTTCTCGTGATCTCGAGGCGCAGCTCGCCGAGCTCGTGCTCCACGGCCCTGATGGCCTGGTCGTTGGAGACGAGCCGCTCGCGATCGCCGGCCCACGCCGAGCACGCGAGCACCAGAATTCCGATTGTTGCCGAAAATATAGCAGTTTTCATGATCGTGTCCCCCCAAGGTCACGAGTGATGAACAATGCGGCAAACGTGCCAGAAGCAGCCCGCGCGCGCGCGGCCGCTAATCCGTTGAAAGCGCGCGGCATGCCGGGCGCGGTCATCCGGCGAGACGACTTCGCGGCACGAAGTCGTCCGCGCGGGACTCTGCTTTCGCGTTGACACTGACCGGTGAATGGCTAGAGGCGCGCGAGGAGCTCGTCGAGACTTAAGCCTTTCGGAGTGAGCTTTTTCTCGGCGAGCCACGCCGGGTTGTAGAGCCGCGACAGATAGCGCCCGCCGCCGTCGCAGAGCACGGTGACGATCACCTGGCCGGGGCCGCGCTCGCGCGCGAGCTTCAAGGCGCCACAGACGTTGATCGCCGACGACGAGCCGAGCAGCAGGCCCTCGCGTTTCACGAGATAGTGGTTCAGCTCGAGAATCACCTCGTCGCCGATGCGGTAGGCGTCGTCGATCGGCGCGCCCTCGAAGTTCTTGGTGATGCGCCCCTGGCCGATGCCCTCGGTGACCGAGTCGCCCTCGTCGTCGTCGAGGTTGCCCTTCTTGATCCACGACCACATCGAGGCGCCGAACGGGTCGGCGCACACGGTGCGCACGGCCGCGTTCTTTTCCTTCAGGTAGCGTGACACGCCGGCGAGCGTCCCACCCGTGCCGACGGCCGCGACGAACGCCGTCACGCGCCCGCCCGTCTGCGCCCAGATCTCCGGGCCCGTCGTGCGATAGTGCATGTTTCGATTGGCCACGTTGTCGAACTGGTTGGCCCAGAACCCGCCGGGCGTCTCCTCGGCGATGCGGCGAGCGACGTGGTTGTAATTTCCCGGCTCGCTGTACGGAGCGGGCGCAACGGCCCGAACCTCGGCGCCGATCGCGCGCAGAAGCTCGAACTTCTCAGGCGACTGCGTCTCGGGCACGACGATGATCGAGCGGTAGCCCTTGGCGTTGGCGACAAGCGCCAGCCCGATGCCGGTGTTCCCGGCGGTTCCCTCGACCACGACGCCGCCTGGCCTGAGCGCGCCCGCACGCTCGGCGTCTTCGATGATCGCGAGCGCCGCGCGGTCCTTGACCGACCCGCCGGGGTTGAGGAACTCCGCCTTGCCGAGAATCTCGCAGCCGGTCGCGTCGCTCAGCGTGTCGAGACGAATCAGGGGAGTATTCCCGATGGTGCCGCAGAAGCCCTGGGTCGTGGAGGTGGATTCCATCCCCGAGAGATAGCAAGCGCGGCCACGGCTTGCAACCCACCACCGAGGCAAACTATACTTAGGCCATGCCGCCCAGAGCCCGACCCGGCACGACGATCGCCGCCGCCGTTACGCTCCTACTGGCGGCCGTCGCCCTGTCCTGCGCGGGCAACCCCGTGAAGGGGCCCCAGGGCAAAGCGGCTTCGTCCGCCATGGCGCCGACGAGCGAGCTGGCCCAGGCGATCAAGGCCCGCCTCG
>JACQAX010000242.1 GCA_016194795.1 Deltaproteobacteria bacterium
AGCGGCCACATACGATGAAGCGGTGCGCCGAGTCACGACGCGGCGCGCGATCCGGCGCTGCCCATTTGCCTGGGCAATCTGCTAGCATGGAGGAAGCCATGAATAAGAAAGACGTAGTCGCGCGAATCCAGGAATATCTCGGTGACGAGCTCAAGACGGTCGAGGCCGCGGCCAAGGCCGCCCTCGAGGCCGCGCGCCACGAAGAAAGCAAGCCCGAGGACGAGTACGACACGCGCGCCATCGAAGCCGGCTATCTTGCCGGCGCCCAGGCCAAGCGCGCCGAGGACATTCGCGCGCAGCTCCACATGTACAAGTTTTTGCCCGTGCGCGATTACGGCAAGGATGACGTCGCGTGCCCCGGCGCGCTCGTCGAGCTCGAGCACAAGGGCCGGCGCTCGTTCTACTTCGTGGTGCCCGCCGGCGGAGGCCTGGTGATGTCGATCGACGGCAACCCGATCCAGGTGGTCACGCCGATGAGCCCGATCGGAGAGGCGCTCATGGGGCGCAAGGCGGGCGAGACGTTCGAGGTCGAGGCACGCGACTCGCTTCGCGAGTACAAGGTGATTTCGATCCGCTGATCAGTACGCCAGCTCGCTGAACGCCGCGCCGTAGGGGCCCACGTTGGCCGCCGCCGCGTCCTCGGTGGCCGCCGTGCACGCCATCCACGAGAGTGCCGCCACGATGAGCGCCAGGAGCGCGAGGCGCTTGATTTTCTTCTCCGAGGCCCGGTCGTAGAGTTTCTTCGTCATCATGCCCTTATCTATTTCACGGGCGGTGCCGTGCGCGGGGCCTGATTTTCCAGGATTTATTTCAAGCACACCCGGAGTGCGAGCGACACACCCGGGCGCTCGATTTCAAGCATCACCAGTCGTAGCCGATCGAGAGCATGCCCGTGTAGCCGCGGTCGGAGTTCGGGTGGCTGCCCGTTTTCTTGTCCGTGGAGACGGTCGTCGGTTCGTCGTAGCCGGGGTTCTCGTCGTATTTCTGGGTGATCGTCTTCTCGTAGGAGAACGTGTTGAGATACCAGTCGCGCTGAAGCGTGGCGCTCATGACGAAGCCGTGCCACTGCAGGCGCAGGCCGCCGCCGGCGTACAGGTGGTACATGTTGGACTGGGCGATCTCGATCACGTCGGAATAAGTGTGGTCGGCTGACGCGCCGGCATCGCCGTAGCTGTTGTTGTCGGCATAATTGAGGTTCACGTCGGCTCCGCCGTAAGTTTCGATGAGGAGCTTCTTGGCGATACGCACTCCGATCGAGCCGCTCACCGGCACGCGAACCGTGACCGGCAGGTAAGACGTGAGGCGGCCGGGAACGCCGCTCGCGTCTTTGGCATCTCTCATCTGATCCGTCGTGCCGGTCGTCGCGCCGATCGCCAACGAGAGGTCGGCCTTCACGACGAGCTCGACCATGCCGCTCGACACGAGCGGCGCCGACGACTTGAGAACGAGGTCGACGAGCTCGGCGCCGTGGAAGGTGCCGAACATCCCGGGGTAGCGTTTCATCACGTAGCTTGCGACCTGGACGGTGACGCCCGAGTTTTGCTGCAGGAAGCGGATGGCGCCGATGCGCAGGTCGCGCAGGTCGATCCGGCTCGAGTCGTCGGCCTTGACGGCGATCCGAAACTCGAGCGGGATGATCCCGGCGCTCAGGCCGGTTTTCTTGACGTTGCCGTCGTATTCGCTGCCGCTGGTGAAGTCGGTGGTTCCGAAGATGTAGGTTTCGAGCGATACGTTGTAGGTGCGGTCGTTGTTGGCGTCGTTCGCGAAGCCCGAGAGCTCCTGGTACTCGATGCGCACGCGGCCGTCCTCGGGCGAGATTTTTTTGATGATCTTCCAGAAGTCGGGAAGCTGGAACGTCGAATCGGACTCGAACTTTCCGTTCTCCTTCGACTGGCCCTTCGTATCGGCGACGTTGTCGGCGAGCGCGAGAGGGGGAACGGCGGCGAGCAAGGCGACGACGAAGCATGGGGGACTCCTTTGGATGACGCGCTGTGTAGCTTTGTTGACTCTTGCGGTCAAGATTCTCTCTTGGGTCGGCTCAGCGTGGAGAAATGGTCATCCGTCGAGTCAGTAAAGGGCGCTGTAATTCCTCCTCAATCGACATTTTTGGCTGCGTTCTTTTGGGCGTACGTCGAGTTTTCAGACACCGCTTTCGTGTGATCTCCAGCGCTTGGCGGGTGATGTCCCGTAGGCACGACTTGCATCAGCTATTGGGAAACGAGGTGATTTGAGATGAACAAATTCGTATTTTTCACGGTTGCACTGTCAGTGGTCGGCGTCCAGGCTCAAGCGAGCCCATCGCTCCATCAGAAAGTTTTCGACGTCCAAACCGGAGCGCTCGGCGACATTGAAGCAATCGATCAGATGCATCCGCGAACCGAGGTCGTCTTCTCCAAACCCGATGGCACCAAAATCCTCAAGTGGCTGCCCAACAGCGAAGTAGAAGCGATGAGGAGAGCGTTCACGGCTCCAAAGCCCAGCTTGCATGAAAAAATTTATGACCCCCGCTCAGGGTTCCTCGGGCAAGTAGAGGCGATCGACCTTCTTCGTCCCCAATCGGAAGTGGTTTTCACGAGGCCTGATGGCACGAAGACCGTGGAGTGGCTGCCAAACATCACCATTCAAAGCATGAAAAATGCGTTTCTCACGCCGGCCCCCGCGCTCGGCGAGCAGGTGTATGATGCGGCACGAAGCCTTCCTGGAGTCGTTGAAGCGATTAGCGACATGAAACCGGAGACCGAAGTGACCTTCACTCATCCGGACGGAACAAAGACCTTGGAGTGGGTGCCTAACGTGCAAATTCAAAGGTCCGCTATCTCCGCTCGATAGCACGATCTTGCACACCCGGAGTACGTGTAGGCGTCAGCCCCGCAGCTTCGCCGTATCCGTAACCAGCGCCCCGACGACCCGCTCGAGCGTGGCGAGCTGCTTTGCGTCCTTCAGCACGCCGTCGTCAGTGAACGCCTCGTGGGCCTTGCCCACCGCGAGCTGGTCGGGCAGCACGGTCACGCCGATGTTTCCGAGCATCATCCGCAGCGCGACGAGGGCGCGCAGGCCCCCGAGCGCGCCGGGCGACGCGCTCACGAGCGTGCAGAGCTTGCCGCGGTAGCAGGCCAGGGGCTTCTCGTCGTCGGTCTCCTCGCGCGAGACCCAGTCGAGGACGTTCTTGAGAGGGCCAGGGATCGAGCTGTTGTACTCGGGCGACGAGATCAGCAGCGCGTCGTGCTCGAGGAAGAGCTTCTTGAGGCGCTTGGCGTGTTCAGGCAGGCCCGAGGCTTCCTCGAGATCGCCGTCGTAGACCGGCAGGGGAAAGTCGCGCAGGTCGACGAGCGTGACGTCGGCGCCCGCGCGGGTCGCGGCCGCCGCGGCATTGCGAACGAGCTTCTTGTTGAGGGAGTCTTTGCGGGCGCTGCCGGCGAAAGCCAGGATGCGGGGTTTGGCGGCCATGTCAGGGTCTCCTCATTGATAGGTGATGAGCGGACCGTAGCGTGCGTCTTGCGGTTAGACAAGCCGCGCCGGGTGGGCTAAAAAGAAGACATGTCAGACGAAAAAGTGCTCCTTGGGATCCTCGACCTCACCGAAGCCAAGCGCCTACGCGGCGAGCTGGAGAGCAAGGGAGTCGAGCTCGAGCTCGTGTCGAACCCGGAAACCTGCGCCGACGGCAAGTGCGGCCCCGGCGGCGGGACGAAGGTCGAGATCTACGCCCGCGACGAGGACGTGAACACGTTCCAGCAGTTCATCTCGGGAGAGCGCTCCAGGATGCTCGAAGGCCTGGGCGTGCGCCCCGAGCTGCTCGAGCAGGTCTACGACACCGAGAAGGGCACCGCCGTCTGCCCGGCGTGCGGGACGGAATTTTCTACCCAGGCCGCCGAGTGCCCCGACTGCGGCTTGGGCTTCGCTGGTCCGTAGCGGCAGCTTTTGCCGTCGTGCCAGACTTCTTCTTTCGTTCATAACCCCTTGATCCCCGCCGATGAGTCAGAGGTAGAGAGCCGGAGGCTCGTACCAGAGGCTCGTAATAGAGGGGAAATGGACGATTTCGAGAGAGAAATGAAGCTTGGGTTCCTCGATGAGGCGGAGCAGCTGCTCGGCGACTCCGAGCAATGCTTCCTCGATCTCGAGAAATCCTCGAGCCCGGGAGCCGGCGCGCCCGCCCCGGCCTCTTACGAGCAGCTTTTCCGCCTCGCCCATAATCTCAAGGGCTCGGCCGCCGCCGTCGGCTTCGACGAGCTCAAGGCGTTCACCCACCAGCTCGAATCGCTGATCCTCAAGCTGAAGAAGGGCGAGCTCGCCCTCGGCGGCAAGGTCGTAGGGCTGCTGCTCACCTGCAACGATCGCATGCGGCAGATGGTGAAGGAGCTGCGCGAGGACCTGTTCGCGAAGTTCGACAACACCGAGCTCATGACGCAGCTGGCGGCGTTCCACAGCGCGCCGGCTCCGCTGGCGCCGAAGCCCGCGACGGTGGCCGCGCCGACGCATCTCATGGCGAAGCTCCACGCCGAGACCGAGGCGCACGCGCCGATGGCGTTCGCCGAGAGCGCTCCGGCCACGGGCGGCTCCACGGCCACGGCTCCGGGCGGCTCGGAAAACGGCGTCCACGCCACGACCGTCGAGAGCATTCGCGTGAGCCTCGATCGGCTCGACCGCCTGATCGACAACGTCGGCGAGCTCGTCATCTCGCACACCTTCATCGAGAAATACCGCGGCAGCCTGGGGACGCTCTCCGAGGACGCCACGCTCGCCAAACGCATCGACGAGCTCGGCAAGGTCGTGCGCGAGATCCGCCAGATCTCGATGAGCCTGCGGATGGTGCCGCTCAAGTCGACGTTCCAGAAAATGCAGCGCATCGTTCGCGACACGTCGCGCGCGCTTGGCAAAGAGGTCATCTTTTTCACGACGGGCGACGACACCGAGATCGACAAAACCGTGCTCGAACGCATCGGCGACCCGCTCGTGCACCTGATCCGCAATGCCGTCGACCACGGTCTTGAGAGCCCGGCGGCGCGCAAGGCGGCCGGAAAGACGCCGGCCGGCACGATTCAGCTCAACGCGTACCACCGGGGCGGCAACGTGATGATCGAGGTCCGCGACGACGGGGGTGGGATGGATCCGGCCAAGCTCACGGCCAAGGCCATCGAGAAGGGCATCCTGCCGGCGGGCACCCATCTTTCGGCATCGGACGCCTACCAGCTCATTTTCGCGCCGGGGTTCTCGACTAAGGCCGAGGTGACCGAGATCTCGGGCCGCGGCGTCGGGATGGACGTCGTCAAGCAGAACATCAAAGAGCTCCAGGGCGTCATCCACATCGAGTCGGCGGTGGGCAAGGGCACCACGTTCCGCGTCGCGCTGCCGCTCACGCTCGCGATCGTCGACGGCATGGTCGTGCGGATCGGCCAGGAGCGCTTCGTCGTCCCGATGTCCAACGTCTACGAGTCCGTGCGCCCGAAGCGCGACGAGGTCGAGACGGGGGGGCTCGAGCGCATGAGGCTGCGGGGCGAGACGCTGCCGGTATTCCGCCTGGCCGACCTGCTCGGCCGCCCGGGCGCGCGCCCGGATCCCTGGAACGCGACGCTGCTCGTGGTGCGCGACCTCAAGGAGCATCCGTTCACGCTGCTCGTCGACGACATCGAGGGCAGTCAACAAGTCGTCATCAAGCCGCTCGGCAAAGACCTGGACGGGCTGCCCGGCGTCGCCGGCGGCGCCATCCTGGGCGACGGCCAGGCCGCGCTCATCCTGGACATCAACCAGATCATCGAGGCGTCGCTATGAACGAAACCGACATGGAAGAGTACATGCAGCGGCTCCAGGAACAGCAGCGCAAGGCGACGCAGG
>JACQAX010000243.1 GCA_016194795.1 Deltaproteobacteria bacterium
GTCTCGCGCAGGCTCGCGCAGGAGACGCCGAACTCGATCTACATGAACCAGTACGACAACCTCTCCAACCGCGACGCGCACGTGAAAACCACGGGCCCCGAGCTTTGGGAGCAGGTCGAAGGCAAGATGGACGCCTTCGTCGCCGGCATGGGCACGGGCGGAACGATCACCGGCACCGCGACCTATCTCAAATCGAAGAACAAGAACGTGCAGGTCGTCGGCGTCGACCCGATCGGCTCGATCCTTTACGACTACCACAAGACGGGCAAGATGGTTCCGGCGCACACCTACAAGATCGAAGGGATCGGCGAGGACATCATCCCCCAGAACTACGACTTCAAGCTGATCGACGAGATCGTGCAGGTGACCGACAAGGAAGCCTACCAGATGACGCGCAAGCTGCTCGTCCAGGAAGGCCTGTTCACCGGCGTCTCGTCGGGCGCGGCCGTCGCGGGCGCGATCAAGTACGCGCGCAAGAACAAGGGCAAGCGCATCGTCGTGCTGCTGCCCGACTCGGGCAACCGCTACCTCTCCAAGGTGTACGACGACGACTGGATGCGCGAGAACGGCTTCCTCGAAACGGGCCTGGGCTCGGTGCGCGACCTGATCTCGCTCGTCCGCCCGCCCTCGCGCGGCGCGATCATCACGGCGTCGGCCGACGACAACGTCGAGAAGATCATCCATCTCATGCGCGACAAGGGCATCAGCCAGCTGCCGGTCATGAAGGGCCGCGAGCTCGTGGGCCTCGTCGCCGAGAACGACCTGCTCAACGCGCTCTTCATCGGCAAGATCCGCGCGAGCGACAAGATCGCCGGCATCGTCGAGAACAACTTCGCCAAGATCGGCATGGACGACGAGGTCGAGCGCCTCTCGCAGTCGATCTCCGGCGGAATGACGCCGATCGTGGTCGAGAACGGCGAGATCCTGGCTTTGATTTCGAAGATCGACTTGATCACGTACCTCGGTAGCCGCAAGACGGCCTGATGTGCGACGGAGGACGGCAGATGCACAAGGAAACGGACACGAATAAGGGTTTCGGAACACTGGCCATCCACGCGGGGCAGGAGCCCGACCCGACGACGGGCGCGGTGATGACGCCGATCTACATGACGTCGACGTACGCGCAGGAGTCGCCGGGCAAGCACCGCGGCTTCGAGTACTCGCGCACGCACAACCCGACGCGCTTCGCGCTGCAAGACTGCGTGGCGGCGCTCGAGGGCGGGAGGTTCGGCCTGGCGTTCGCCTCGGGCTGCGCCGCGCTCACGACGCTCATGCACACGTTCAAGGCCGGCGACCACGTCGTCTGCTCCGACGACGTCTACGGCGGCACCTTCCGTCTCTTCGACAAGGTCTTCAAGAACCTCGGCCTCGAGTTCACCTACGTCGACATGACGGATCTCAAGAAGGTCGAAGGCGCCTTCAAGCCGACGACGAAGCTCGTCTGGATCGAGACCCCGACGAACACGATGCTCAAGATCGCCGATATCGCGGCGCTGGCGGCGCTCGCGCGCAAGAAAGGCGCGCTCAGCGGCGTCGACAACACCTTCATGAGCCCCTTCTTCCAAAATCCGATATCGCTCGGTGCCGACCTCGTCCTGCACTCGGGCACGAAGTACCTCAACGGCCACAGCGACGTGGTCTGCGGGCTGCTCGTCGTCAACGACCAGGCCTTGGCCGACAAGCTCTACTTCCACCAGAACTCGGCTGGCGCGTCGCTGGGTCCCATGGACTCGTTCATGGTCCTGCGCGGCCTCAAAACGCTGCATATCCGCATGGAACGCCACGAGAAGAACGCCTGGGAGCTCGCGCACCTGCTCGAAAAGCACCCCAAGGTCGAGCGCGTGTTTTATCCGGGCCTGAAGTCGCATCCCCAGCACGAGATCGCTCGCAAGCAGACGCGTGGGCACGGCGGCATGATCACCTTCTTCCTCAAGAGCGACCTGGCGGGCTGCCGCCGGTTTCTCGAGACGACGAAGCTCTTCACGCTGGCCGAAAGCCTGGGCGGCGTCGAGTCGCTCGTCGACCACCCGGCGATCATGACGCACGCGTCGATCCCGGCCGAAACGCGCAAGCAGCTCGGCATCGCCGACAACCTGGTGCGCCTGTCGGTGGGCATCGAAGACCTGGCCGACCTCGAGGCCGATCTCAAGACGGCGCTCGCGGCCGTCTGAGGCGCCTGGCGCTTACTTCGCCGGCCCCGGGCCCGTCACGGTCGTCGTCGTAGACTGGCGCCAGCCAGGCGCCGCCGCGTCCTTTCCGTCACCGCCGAACTCCACGTCCGAGGACTCGGTCGCCGGCCCCGGCGGGGGCGGCGTCACGCGGGTTTCCTGCGCGCGCGGCGGCGGAGCTGCCGGTGGAGGCATCGCAGGCGGCGGAGACGTCGCCGAGTCGAACTCGACGGCCGGAGCGGTCTTCGCGGGCCGCGGCTTTCCCAAAGCGGATTTTTTTGCCGTCCCTTTCGATGCGCCTTCGTATTCCGGCAGCGGAGCGATGCCGGCATCGGCCGCCACCGCCTCGTCGGCGCCGGGAGCAACAGCCGCACGAGACGTGGTGGTTGATGCAAACGCGCACTTTCCGGCCGCAGTCGGCGCTAGCGACACCGCCCGTCAGCGCGATCAGGATGAGGTTCCACAGCATGACCGTATTTTATCAGATTTGAAGGAAGTCGGAGCTCGGCGGGGAGTGACGGGAAGGTTGGGGCAGGAGACTCGAAAAAAACTCTGCGTTGAACCCTGCCCCCTTTAAGACGCGAAGACGGGCGGTTACTTCTTCTTGCCCTTCTTGGTGGTTTTCTTGGTCTTCTTCTTCTTCGTGGTTTTCTTTTTCATGTGATCCCTTTCGTCTCAAAGGTACTGCCAGGGTTCCGTAGCCGGTAAATCACTCTTGAACAAAGTGGCTACTCTTTTAGTTATGAAGCATCGTCCCACCAGGTGCAAATTTTTTTTTCGAGTTGCGGTTTTTTTTCTGCCGGACATTCAGGGGACGATGCTCACGAGAAACGCTTCGGGCGTTCGCGTGGCGAACTTAACGCTGGGAGGCCGGCAGGCGATATTTCTCGCGGCGCCTGGCGTCCCGAAGCTCCGCGTCCGCCTCCGACGCGATCTCAGGCTCTCCCGGAATCGCCGTGTTCAGCTTCGAGTTCATCACGCCCTCACCCAGCTCGCGGATGCCCTGCTCGGAGTCTTCGAGCGCCTTCGTGACGAGGCGTCCGACCTGCTCGTCGGGCAGATTCGGCTCGCTGAGCAGGATGCTGTAAGCCGCGGTCCGCAGCCCGACGTCGGGATCGGCGAGCACCTTGTCGACCACCGCGTCTCCGAGCCTGGAGACGAACGGCAACGCCAGGAAGCGGATACGCGAGTCCGGGTCGTCGATCGCCTTCGTCATGATCGCGACGAGCTGAGCCTCGCGCCCGGGCTCCTGGAAGATATTGGCTTCGCTCATCGCCCACTCGCGCACGTTGATGTCGCTGTCGTCGAGCGCCTCGCGCACCAGCTTGAGCTGCTCGGCCGCGGGGATGGCGTTGAACGCCACGCGCGTGCGCTCGTCCCACTCGCGCCCCTCCATCGCCCCTTTGAGGCGCACCAGCGCGCGAATGCGAGCCACGGGGTCCGCGTCGTCGATCGCGTCGGTGAAACGCTGGGTTTCCGGAGCGAGGCCCGCCCGGAACTCGAACCCCGCCAGCTCGAACCTGAACGGCCTCCCGTTCACCGAGGCCCCGACGGTGCCGCTCACGAGCGACTTCACGAGCTTCTGGTAGCTCAGGCAGTCGGAGCTGGGCTTTTTGGAGCGACAGCCACGCAAGCCGCGCGAAACCTGCCGCGCGAAGGCGTCGCGATCTTTAAGAAGCAGCAAGAGCGCCTTCGAGACGGCCTCGAGCGAGCGCCGCACCGGGGCATCGCCGTCGGCGCACGCCAGCTCGACGCGAACCCGCCCGCCGACCTCGTTGCGAGCCGGAAAAAGCACGCGGTTGGCTCCCGGCTTGTCGTCGTCCGGGCACGTCACCCGAACCTCGCCTACCAAGGTCGTGTACCTGGTGTAAGGAAACCAATCGGTCGTGCGCGCGGCGGCCAGCGCGGCTTCCTGCGATCGATGGCGAGCGCCGTCGCCGAGGCAGACCTTGAGCAAAGACGCGCCCGTTTCATGGCCGAGCATCCCGCCGGCGCATTCGACCCGCTCTTCTCCGCGCGCTTCGGGAGCGCTCCAGGCCAGCAGAGTGAGGAGGCATGCGAACGCGCGCCGCGACGTCATCGGGCGAGGCGCATCGCCCTTTTCTCGACGTCGATGACGAAGACCGAGCAGTCCTGCTCGGGCATGTCGTCCTCGACCTCGAACTTCT
>JACQAX010000201.1 GCA_016194795.1 Deltaproteobacteria bacterium
CCTTTCGGCTGCATGCCGTCGAGCTCGGTCTCCGACGGAGTGCAGTCATTCATCACCGAGCTCTACCCGCAGGCGATTTTCCTTCCGATCGAGACGACCGGCGACGGCGCCGTCAACGTTTACAGTCGCGTGCAGATGCAGCTCTTCAAGGCTCGCCAACAAGCGGCGGCCGAGGTCGAGCGGGCGCTCGCCGATACGGGTCAGACGATCGAGGGGGTCAGGGATTTCGTGGCCAGGCACCCGCGCCTCTCGCATGCGTTTCACAAAAGCCCGCACCGCGCCGGCTGCACGGCGGCCGACCTCGTCTACGACGTGGCCGCCCGGAGAAACCCCGTACGCTACTGGCTCGCGCGCGCCGCGAGCGTGATCCTGCGCCACGAGCAGCTCGCCGACCACGAGGCCCACGAGAAGCTGCTCGCCGTGGCACGCACGGCCGCCGACAAGGCCAAGAGCGCCAAACGCGCCAAGACGATGAAGCCCACCGCGCCGGCGCCAACGCCGTCGGTGGAGCCCGTAGCGAGAGCATGACGGGAGAAGAGCTGCGGCAAGCCGCCGCGCGTGAGCTGGAGTTCCGAACGACGAGCTATGCCGAGGCCAAGGAGCACGCCGCGCGCCTCGACAAGCTGCTCGGGCTCGACATCGCCAGCATCGAGCTCGACCTGCTCGAGGCCGAATCCGAGCACCAGGCCAGCGACCCCGAGGCCCGCCCACAGCAGCGCTGGATCGGATTCGCGCACCAGACCTTTCTCACGCCCTACACCGAGCTCGTCGAGCTCACGCGCGAGCTCGCGCCGAAAGCGGGCGAGCTCTGGGTCGACCTCGGCGCCGCCTACGGCCGGCTTGGCGTCGTGCTCGGCCTGCGCCATCCCGAGACCCGTTTCGTGGGCTACGAGCTCGTCGAGCCGCGCGTGGCCGCGGGACGCGCGCTCTTCGACCGCCTGGCGCTCCCCCACGCGACGCTGCTCGTCCAGGACCTCGTCGACCCGACGTTCGCGCCCCCCGAAGCCGACGTCTATTTCATCTACGACTTCGGGACGCAGCATGCCGTCGAGAAATCGCTCCACGACCTCCAGCAGATCGCCCGCAAGCGCCCCATCACCGTCGTGGCCCGCGGGCGGGGCGCCCGCAGCTGGATCGAGCGCGGCCACCCGTGGCTCGCCTCGGTGAACGCGCCCGTGCACCACGCCCACTATTCCGTTTATAAATCCTGAGCGGCGACTTAGAATTATCGGCATCGGAGGACTCCCGCCATGATTCGTCTGCTCGTCGCCGTGCTCGCCGCGTTCCAACTCTCGACCGCCCTGGCCGCGCCCGCCGCCCCGCCGCACCCGTCGGCCGGCAACGGGAAGGTCGAGTCCATTCTCACGCTGGCGCGCAAAGAGTTCTATCGCGCGCGCTACGAGGCGGCGCTCAAGCTGCTCGAGGGTTACCTCGCCCACGGCAAGATCGGCAAGACGCGCCCGATACTCCACTTCTACGTCATCACCTCGATCGGCCACATCTACCTGCACGTGAAGCAGGATCCCGACGGCGCGATCGCCTTCTTCTCGAAGGTGCAGAGCGACCCGCGCCTGAAAGCCGCCGAGCAGGACATCGTCAGCGGCTGGATCTCGGGCGCCCGGGAATGGAAGAAGCTCGGCAAGCTGCCCAAGGACGTCACCGACGCCGACACGCTCTTCTCGCTCGGCAAGCAGTACTTCGATGCCGGCGTGAAGAAGCAGAAGTTCACCCTCGACCCGGCCGCCGCCGCCGACTTCTCGATCGCCGCGGCCTATTTCGTGCCGTTCACCGTCCACTTTGATAAGGACGAGCGCGACGGCGAAGCCCTCTACATGATGGGGGAGATCCGCCGGCGCACCTGGTCCGACAACGAGTACTGGAGCGAGAACTTCTACCTCACCGAGGTCATCCGGCGCCATCCCGGCACCGAGCTCGCCCAGAAGGCCTACTCCGCGCTCGAGGACGACGTGCATTTCGGCTATTCGGGCTCGGGCGGCGACAACACCCCGCAGTCCTGGGTCGCCCTCCTGAAGGATCTCAAAACCCTGGCCTACGGCAAAAAGTCCGGGACCGAGGCGCAGAAGGGCCTCAACTGACCGGCGCTTTCTGCCGATAGGGTTCCTGGATGAAGCTCCACGCACTCGCCGCACTGCTCGTCGCGCTCGCGTCACCCGTTTCGGCGGCCTCGGCCGACGAACCGCTCCGGATCGCCGTCCTGTCCGACATCCACATCTACCCGAACGGCAAGATCACTCCGGAGTTCATCAAGCTTGCCCAGCGTCTTGTCGAGCTGAAGCCCGACGCGGTCGTCATCACGGGCGACTCCACCAACGGCAACCCCGGCGACAAGGTGACGGCCGGCCGCGTGAAGATGTGGTGGAAGCGCCTTCGCGTGGCGATCTCGCCGCTCGTCGAGGCGCACATCCCCGTGCTGCCGGCGCCCGGCAACCACGACACCTACCGCGAGGTCCACCGGCGCGGCTACGCCGACGCGTTCCAGGATCTCGAGACGATCGCCGCGCCCTGGGTGATCCACGACGGCCGCAAGCCCTTCTTCTACTCGGCCGACCTCGGCGGCACGCACCTCTCGCTGCTCAACATCGTCGACCAGGAGCTGCCGGCCGAAACGCGCGCCTGGCTCACCAAAGATCTCAAGCGCGCGGCCGACGCCGACATCCGCCTGGCCTTCGGCCACGTGCCGATGGAGTCGAAGATGGCGCGCCCAAGCCGCGAGTTCATCGAAAAATTCGGGCCGGTGCTCGCCGACGGCAAGGTCGCGGCCTACGTCTGCGGCCACGAGCATCTCGTCTGGGACGAGGACGTGAAGCTTGCCGACAAGCGGCGCGTGCGCCAGATCATCGTCGGCACGGCGAGCTTCGGCTACAGCAAGAAGACGGCCTTCGCCTACAAGGACTGTTACAACTTCCCGATCTCGGGTGCGACCTACAAGCACGCCTGTGGCCGCAAGGGCGAGCCGCTCGTCTGCACCATGCCGAACGGGGGCTACAGCTTCCGCCTCGTGAGCGAGAAGCTCTACAAAGAGGAGCGCACGCCCGCCTTCATGCTGCTGGAGGTGAGCGGAAAGCATTTCGAGGCACGCCCGCAGTGGCTCAACCCGGGAAGCGGCCGGATTGAATCCTTCGCGGAGTGAAAAAACTCGGTGCTGTATCGGCTGGAGTTTCGGTTGCGGTTGCAGTCCGGCTTCGGTTTTCGGAACAGTCTGTCCTGAAAACCTAAACCGAACCGAAACTGAAACGGCAACTCGAACAGACCCCGTACCGGCCTTTTAGATCAGCATCGCCGTCACGGGACGCGACGCCTTCGTCGAGGACGAAACGCCGGCCGTGAGCGACTTCTGGATCGCCTCGAACTCCTTCGGCGCGTGCGCGCCGAACTTGGCGAAGAAGTCGGTGTGGCTCGAAAGCTCGGCCTTCCACTCGGCCGCGTCGACGCGCATGAGCTCGCGCTCGAAACGCTCGCGCGTCATGGTGGCAAGCCCCGTCCAGTCGAGGTCGTCGTAGGCGGGCACGAAGCCGTGGCTCATCTCGGTGGCCTTGCCCTTGCCCTGCACGCGTTCCACGATCCACTTGAGCACGCGCGCGTTGTCGCCGAAGCCCGGCCACATGAACTTGCCGTCGGAGCCCTTGCGGAACCAGTTGACGCCGAAGATGAGCGGCGTTTTCGTCATGCGCTTCTTCATCGCGATCCAGTGCTTGAAGTACTCGCCCATGTTGTAGCCGCAGAACGGCAGCATCGCCATCGGGTCGCGGCGCACCACGCCGACCGAGCCCTCGGCCGCGGCCGTGCGCTCGGAGGCGACGGTCGAGCCCAGAAACACGCCGTGGTTCCAGTCGAGCGACTCGAA
>JACQAX010000202.1 GCA_016194795.1 Deltaproteobacteria bacterium
CCGAACTGGGCGTCGAGCTTGCCTGCGGCCGCCTTGGCGAGCGCCACGAGGTTGGCGTCGCGCCTGCCCGTCACGTTGCCGTCCACCTTCGCGATCTCGTAACCGTCGATCGAGTACGAGCGGTCCTTCTTCACGGTGATCGTCAGATGGCCGACGCCCTCGCCGAACGGCTCGCTCTGCAAGATCGGGATGTGCTTTCCGATGGGGTTCTTCTTGATGAGCGGCTGGTAGAGCGGCGTGTGGTCGTGCGAGCCGACGACGAGGTCGATGCCGATCGTGTGCTCGACCAGGCTGATGTCGTCGGAGGTGCCGAGGTGCGAGAGCGCGATGATCACGTCGTTCTGCAGACGGAGCTCGGCGACGAGCTCCTGCGCGGCGATGAGCGGGTTGCGGATGACGACGTCACCCAGCGCCCAGCGATAGAACGGGCTGTCGGTCGTGAGGCCGATCACGGCGATGCGAAGGCCGCCCTTGTTGAAGGTGACGTAGCGCTTGAGCACGCGCGCGAGGTTCGGGTACTTCGAGCGGTCGAAGCTGATGTTGCTCGCAAGCCAGGTGAAGCCGGCCGGCGACTGGCCGATCAGGCGGTCGAAGTCGGCCGGGCCCATCAGGAAGTCGTGGTTGCCGACGACGGTCGCGTCGAAAGGAAGGAGCGAGACCATTTTCATCGATTCGGCGCCCTTGTTGAGGAAGTAGTACGGGTGCCCTTCGAACGAGTCGCCGCCGTTGAGCGTGAGCACCTGGTGCCCGCGCGCGACCGCGGCGTTCTTCATCGTTTCGAGCGCCGTCTTCACGGCGGCGTAGCCACCCTTGTCGGGGGTGCGGCCGTAGTCGAAGTTCGAGTGCAGGTCGTTGACGTGCAGGATCTCGATCGTGATCGGCTTGCTGAAGCAGCCCGCGAAAAGGGCCGACACACCGACGACCGCCGCGAGGGCGGTGAGAAGCTTTGCTGATTTCATAAGAGAACGTTTTGCAAGCGCAAGACCTGGCCTAACACATTGAAACAACAGGCACATCGTCTCTCGAAAGCTGTCGAAGGTTTAGGCAACTCACTAAATCCCTTCAGGCGACATCGCGCCGCGTCAATGGTAAAACGGTAGGGATGCTCCAACGCCTGCTTTTCACAGCGCTGCTCTCGCTCTTTTTCGCCGTCACCGTGCTGGCCGACGTCGGCCCGCGTACGGTCAACCTCGGCACCCAGACGCAGGCCGACGTTTTCGCGCGCGAGCTCGTGGCGAAGTACGAGAAGGAAGCCGCCGACAAGCACGTCAAGCCCGAGGAGCTCGACCCGATCCTCATCGTGCACGTGGGGAACTATCCCCCGAAGCGCCTGCAGTGGATCCTGATGCACCTCGAGGCGGCGAAGATTCCCGTCGAGCTCGACCTCATCACCGCCGACGAGATGGAGCAGCAGCTCAAGGAGCAGCACGAGAAGGCCACGACCGACGCCATCCACCTCGACTACGACCGCGACTCGTCCGAGAAGCACAAGCGCGCCCTCGGCGAAGTGCTCAAGGACAGCCTGCTCCGCACGAAACAGCTTTTCGGTCTCCCCAACGGCATCACCCTCTGGGTCAAGCTCAAGCGCTCGAAGGGCCTGAAGTACGCCGAAGCGGGCCTTGCCACGTTGAACGCCGCCATCTCGGGCGCGTCGATCGCGTACTCGTTCTACCTCAACGGCCAGGTCGAGGGCGTCGAGCCGAACCATCCGCTGCGCGCCGGCCTCGCGCTGGCCGTTTGGACCTGGTACACCCTTTACGAAGGCCGCCGCTTCGGCGAGATCATGACGCAGGCGAAGGTCATCAAGGAAGAATCGCATGGCGTCTTCAAGCCCAAGGCGAGCCGGCTCTTCACCTACGCGGCCTCGATGGTCCGCTCGCTCGTCACCAACGCGGTCGTCGTCGCCGGTGCCTTCGGCCCCGAGGCGATCCTCGACATGTCGCGCGCCGAGCACAGCCTCTGGAACACGACCGAAGCCATGTTCACGCGCGGCTGGATCGACGAGTGGTTCTCGAAAAGGATGCCCACGCTCGGCGACGACGGCACGATCGTCGTCAAGGAAGGCCAGTGGAGCCTCGGCAAATGGACCGTGCTCAACTCGCTCAAAGACGTCGTGCTCGCCTTCGGAAAGAACGTCCACCTGCTCGGCCTCGGCAACTGGATGGAGCACACCTACTGGGTGATGGGCGCCATCGGCATCGCGAAGCTCGTCTACGACGAACGCCTGACCATCAAGAACAAAGCCCTTCGCATCAAGAGCGCGATCGCCGGCACGAACGTCGTGCTCTGCGAATCGTTGATCTTGGGTCCGAAGCCGGCTACGGCCGCGGAGCTACCCGTTCCCACGCGTTGAGAAAACGCTCGAGCACCGCTCCCGCGCGCGGCTGAACCATCGTTTTCCAAAGCTCCGACGACTGGCCGATCTGCCAGAAGCCCGCGTCCGCGTCGAGCGACGTGCCGGTACCGGAGGCCGGCGGGAGGTGCGCGATGCCGCCGTTGGTGTCGCTGCCGAGCGCCACGCCGTCGGCGCCCACGACCAGCCTCACCTCGCGGAGCTGCGCGAGAAACGCGGGCAGGCCGGGCTTTCCTTCCGGGCCCGTCGGCACGGACGGCGCCATGCCTTCGAGCATGTCCGGGCAAGGCATCAGGCCCACCACGCCCTTCGTCTCGCGCACCGCCTGCAGCTGCTCGGCGGTGATGCCGCGCTCGGCGCGCAGAAACCGCCTGAGCGAGGTGTGCGTGTAAAGAATGGGCTGCCCCGCCTGCCGCGCCATCGGGATGAGCTCGGCGGCCGACGCGTCGGACGCGTGCGCGAGATCGAGCCACACGTGCCGCTTGAGGAGCTCGCGCGCCATCCAGCGCCCCTTCTCGGTCAGGCCCGCCGGATTCACGCGCACGCCGTCGACGTCGCGCGTGGGCGAAAACAGGCTTTTGAAAAACGCCCACGGGTCGGCGAAACCCAGGATACCTCGCAGGAACGCCACGCCGCCGAAGAGGTCGTCGGTCAGGTGAAGCAGGTTCACGACGCGGATGCCGCCGCGGTCGACGAACTCGGCGAGATCCGCCTCCGTCTCGATCACCCCCATCGCGCCCTCGAGCGCGAGCACGAGGACGCGTTTTCCCGCCGACACCGCCTCGCGCGCCTGCCGCGCGTCGGTCGCGAGCACCCAGCGGCCGTCGCTCTCGCGCACGAAACGGCGCGCAAGCTCGATCTGCGCGCGCACCGCCTCGCGCATGTCGGGCGTCAGCACGGGATGCGCGTAAAGAGCCGCCACGACCAGGCGCAGCCCGGATCTTTCGAGCGCCGCCGGGTTGGCCTGCGAGCTCAGGCGATCGCGCCAGCTCGTGGCTTTCAACGGGCCGTAGAACTCGCCGTTGAAGAGCGGCCCCATCCCCTGCTTCATGAAAAGATGCGAGTGCAGCTCGACGCCGTCGTCGGACGCCCGGGCCAGCGACGAAACGATCAGGAGGACGCCGGCAAGCAGTCTCACTTGATCGCGGTGTAGATGCGGTGGACGTCGTCGTTGTCGTCGAGGTCGTTGAGGAAGTCGGCGACCTCCTTCTGCTGGTCGGCGCTCAGCTCGACGTTGTTCTTGGCGATGTAGCTGAGCTCGGAGGTCGACACGACCCACTTGGCGTCGGCCAGGAACTTGCTCACCGAACCGAGGTCGGTCGCCTCGCAGATGAAGCGCGCGCCGATCTGCCCTTCGGGCACGTCGGCCTTATCGAGCGGCTCGACGTTCTGCGCGCCCGCCTCGATGGCCACGGATTCGGTGTCGAGAGTCTTGTCGGTGTGCGTGGCTTCCACCACGCCCATGCGGTCGAACATGTACGCCACGCTGCCCTGGCTGCCGAGCTGGCCCTTGCGGAAAACCATGCGCACGTCGGAGGCGGTGCGGTTGCGGTTGTCGGTGAGGCATTCGACGATCACCGGCACTTTGTGGGGCGCGAACCCTTCGTAGGTGATCATCTCGTAGGCCGCCGCCGACGCATCTGCGCCCGAGCCCTTCTTGATCGCGCGCTCGATCGTGTCGCGCGGAACCGAGTTCTTGCGGGCGGCTTCGAGCGCCGCGCGCAGCCGGAAGTTGCCGTCCGGATTGACGCCGCCAAGCTTCACCGAAATGGCGATTTCCTTGGCGAGCTTACCTACGATCTGACCCTTCTTGTTGGCGTTGGCAACGCGGCCCGCCTGCTTCCACTGTGCGCCCATATGGGCCCAACATAGCAGATTTCGGGCGTTTTGCGATCAGAAGTTGCCGAAATGCGGGTAGTTCGTGGGCGCCACGAACGGCTCTTTCATGTTGCCGGCGTAGGGCTGAGCCGCCGGGCCGATGTAGTTGGCGAAGGCGCCGGCCGGGTTCTTGGAGAAGCCCGAACCGTAAGCGCCGCCGAGGATGTTGCCCGGGATCGTTCCCGTCGGGACCCCGCCCGAGCCCGCGCCGAAGTTGGCGAACTGCCACCATGCGTTGGTGACGTCGCGCCAGATCGTCTGGCCGTGCCAGAGACCGCCGAACGAGTCGGTGTAGACGCCGGCCGCGACGTTGTAAGGGTTGGTCGCGGCGGTGAACCCCGCCACGGTGTCCCACGACCTGATGAGCACCCGGATGCGCGCGAGGTAATCGCCCGCCGAGTCGAGGCACTGGAACTCATAGTAAGGCTGCGCGTGCGTCTGGAACATGCCCGGATAGACGACGTTCGCGAAAGCGCCCGCGGAAAAGGTCGGAGCGGCGCCGCCCGTTCTCGTCCGAACGTTCACGTTCTGGATCGTGCTGCCGTTGATGAGCTGCACGTTGTTGTTCATCGGGACCGGGATCGCGCTCACGCTGCCGCAGCCGTTATGGTCCGGAACGAAGCCGGTCACGACACCGAGACCGTCGCACCAGTTCACGCCGTCGTTGGGCGGAAAGGCGAGGTTGCCGACGGCCGGAGCGACGGGCACCGCGCTCTGGGTGACGTCGCGGGGCTCCCAGTAGTTCGCCACCGAAAGCACGGTGGGCGCGACCCTCTTGATCGGCGCGTCGATCTTATAGACCGTGTTCGTGCCCGAAACGAAAGTCGTCATGATCGTGTTGAGCGGGTTGCTGTTGGCGTCCTTTTGCTGCGACGTCGAAGCCGGGCCCGCCAGGCAGTTGCCCGGGTGGCCCCCGAACGAGCCGCCGGCCGTCGTGGTGACGCCGGTCGTGGTTTCGAAAGCCTGCGTCACGTACTGACCGACGCAGCAGTTCGGGCCGGGCGCGGTCACGTCCTGCGAATAGTCGTAAAGACAAACCGGCGTGTTCGTCAGGCCGAGCGAAACCGCCTGAGAGATGTTGCCGCCGATGGCGAGCCCGCACCGGTTGATGCCGGCGCCGTTGGGCGAGCCCGGGCCGCAGGCGTCACTGCTCGTCACGACGGTCGTGTTGAGGGTGATCGCGTTCTGCGTGGTGTTATAGGCGATCGTGATCGCGCCGCCTCGCGAGACGTTGCCCGGCATGTCTTCGTAAAAAGTATACGGCGAGACGACGGTATAGGGGCACATCCCCTGCGGCGAGTTGAAGTTGAGCGACAGGTCCGAGGTGTAGAGATCGAGCTCGGCGACGTCGAGAATGCACACGAGGTCCGAGGGGCTCGCGGAGCTGGGAGCCATGCCGACCGCCGGGCTTCC
>JACQAX010000203.1 GCA_016194795.1 Deltaproteobacteria bacterium
AGCTGACTGTACACGCCGGGCATGTTGAGGATCAGCTCGATGAGCAGCCAGCAGACGGTCCCGACCAGCCCCGAAAGCACCCCCACGAACAGCGCGATGAACATGCAGAGATTTTACTCCACGCCCCCGGCTTTGACGATTTTCCAGCAGGCGGGGCTCTCATTATAATGGGGGACGGAAAAACCAGCCCCAATCCGAATATAATCCCTTTAATGTCAAATACTTGACAGCTTCATCATTCAACAATGCCCGATTCTTACCATGGACTTACTAGGAGAAAGGTCGGTTGTACGTGTGCAGGAAGACCAGCAAGAATATGAATTCGCAGGGTGACCTGTGAGCACGGTTATCGGGGGCGCCAAAAAGGCCCGCCCGCGCACCGAGCGCAGAAAGTCGCGGCGAAAGATCGTCTTCACGAAATATCCCGTGGTGGTCCACACCAAGGACACGTGGAACCAGGACCACGCGCCCATCGCCGCGATCGTCACTGACATCAGCAACTCGGGGTTGGGATTGATCGCGCAGGGCCAGCTCAAGCGCGGTTCGGCGGTATTGATCGTGATGCAGGCGGGAACCGCCTACGAGCGCGAGCTCGAGGGCGAGGTCATCTGGATGACCTCGCTTCCGAGCTGCGGGCGAATCCTGAAACCGAATCTCCCGAGCCTGGTGACCTACTGGCGGATCGGCGTCAGGCTCGACCCCGACGACAAGGAGCAGTGCGAGTTCATCGAGGGCCTGCTTAAAAAGTAGCCGAAGCGGCCGCCGCCTTCATCCGCCGGATTGCGAGCGGTACTTCTTGGCGTAGCCCGGCTTCGTGACCTGGCGCTCGCGCGCGATCACCAGCGAGTCCTTCTCGGGAACCGACTCGGTGACCGTCGACCCCGAAGCGATGTACGTCCCGTCGGCGATCTCGATGGGCGCGACGACCTGGGAGTCGCTGCCGACGAAGACGTTGTTGCCGATCTGAGTGCGATGCTTGCGCCGGCCCTCGCGGACCGTGCCGTCGAAGTTGCAGGTGACGAACCCGCAGCCGAGGTTCACCCCGGATCCTATTTCGGCGTCGCCGATGTAGCTCAGGTGAGCGGCGTTCGTATGCGAGCCGATGCTGGACTCCTTCACCTCGACGAAATTGCCCACGCGCACGTTGCTGAGGGTCATGGAGAAAAACGCCCTCATCCATGTGCTTCACCGCCGTACGCCAGTAGAGCATGCGCTGGGCGTCGGCGAGCTCGCGCATGTTGTTCACGCCGGCTAGCACTTTCGGGTCGTCGTAATGATGCGCCAGAATGCGTTTCTTGCCCTTGCGAGCGAGCTCGAAAACGTCGGTGAGGTAGAATTCGCCGGCCGCGTTCTTGTTCTTCATCTTGCCCAGCGCGAGCTCGAGCAGCTTGCGCTCGAAGACGTACACCCCGCCGTTGTACTCGCGGATCTTGCGCTGCGCGGGGCTGGCATCCTTATACTCGACGACGCCGACGAAATTCCTGCCCTTGCGCACGACGCGCCCGTACTGGCCCGCGTCGGGAATCGTGGTGCTCGCGAGCGTGGCGGAGCTCTTCGCCGCCGCATGCGCGTCCAGCAGCTGGCTGAAGCATTCGGCAGTGAAAAGCGGGAGGTCTCCGTTGAAGACCGCGAACTGGTCGGCCTTGCTCGGCTGCTCGAGCGCGAGCTTCACGGCGTGGCCGGTGCCGAGCTGCTGGTCCTGGACGGTGAAAACGACCGGCGATTTCACCTTCCCCGACTTCTGCAGCGCTCCCACCGTTTCCCTCACCAGCTCGCGACCGTGCCCGATCACGATGTTGAAGCGCGCGCCCGAGCGCGGATCGACGGCGCGATCGAGCTCCTCCATGAGGAGCGAGAGCATCGGGTGCCCGCAGGCGCGATGGAGAACTTTCGGAAGGTCGGACTTCATGCGCGTGCCGAGGCCCGCCGCCAGAATGATGATGTCGGTCACAGGTGTCTTCATAGGTGCCTCCAATCTTATTTCCGGGAGTGTCTAATAACAAGACAATCGTAGTGCCAGGAAACGGGCACCCGGGACGATCCGCTTGATATCACTGGGCAAAACTGCCTAAAATCCTGGCGCATGCGTTGCAATTCTAGACATCGAGATGAAGAAGATGTTGTGGATCGCGGCCGCCATGGCCGCCGTAGCAGTCGCCGCGGAAGCTCCCGCCCAGGCCCATGCCGTGAAGGGCACGGGTCTCTATCGCACCGAACAGGATTGCGTGAGAGCGCTTCCCGCTTTCAACCGCCGCCTCGAAAGGCTTGGCCTTCGCCTGACGAAGGCGACCGAGTGCGAGGAAGTGCAGGGCGAGTTCGACGCATACGCCCCCTCGTTCGAGGTCGAGTCGGACACGCCGATGGTGGCCGAGACCGCGCTTGCGGGCCTCATGCCCGACGAGAAGAGCTGCAACGAGAGCTTGCGCGCGCTCACCAGAGTCGTCGCCGACAAGGACGAGAAGATCCTCGAGGCCTCGTGCGTTCCCGTGACCGTCGTCGACCAGGAAGAGGACGAGATGCGGAGTGGGCAATTTCAGCCCATGGTGATCCTGCTTAAATCGAAGCAGGGCTAAAGTTTCCTCCGAAAACAGCCGTAAGTCTTCTCCAGAGGGCGACTCGGATCGTAACAAGCGGCAAAGCGCCGCGCGCCGGTTTCGCTCAAAATAGTTGTATCCATGGGATGACGGCTGCTACACTGTCTGAAGTCGTGCGGTTTATTCCTATGGATTGGGGGGTTTGCACATGGACCAGAAGTCGCTGAACAAGTTCAAGAAACTTTTGCTCGAAGAAAAGCAGAAGGTCATGAACAACAGCCGCAAAAATCTCGACGACATCAAAGTTGACGTCGACGATCTGCCTGACGAGACCGATCTCGCCGCGTCCGAGGTGAGCCAGAACCTCGCGTTCAAGCTCCGCGATCGCGAGCGCATGCTCCTCGTGAAGATCAACGAGGCGCTCGGGCGCATCGACGACGGCACGTTCGGAGCCTGCGAGGAGTGCGAAGAGCCGATCGAGCCGCGCCGCCTCGAGGCGCGCCCGGTGAGCACGCTCTGCATCGCCTGCAAAGAGCGCGAAGAGCACCGCGAGAAGATCTTCGCCTAGCTCGCTCTTGAAAATCGCTATGTTCGAATAGAGGCGATCGCTCCGGCGGTCGCCTCTTTTTTTTGCCCTCGCCTCGAGCGGCGCCCCGCTCTGGAACCGGCAACACTTTCCGGAGAGCCTCGCTCCGGCAACAGCAAGAATTGCCTGAACCAAGCCAAATCACGGGGTTGTATCGCACTGTCACCGACAGATTCCTAAAGCTTTCCCCTGAATGGGTCGAACCGTTTGACAAGAGTTCAGTTGGCTGCGGCGTAAGCCAGGGCCGAAGCATCAGGGAAGATAGCAAAACAGGAGACCACAGAATGGTGACCAACTACGACGGCGAACAGGTTGAGATTCCCGCCACGTTACCGATGCTCCCCGTCCGGGACATCGTAGTTTTTCCTTACATGATTATTCCTCTTTTCGTTGGCCGGGATTCGTCGATCAAAGCCGTCGAGGAGAGCCTCGCTCGCAACGACAGGCTCATCCTGCTCGCGAGCCAAAAAGACATCTCGGATGAGCATCCGAACCCCGACGGCATCTACCAGATAGGCACCGTCGCCATGATCATGCGCATGCGCAAGCTGCCTGACGGCCGCATCAAGATCCTCACGCAGGGTCTGTGCAAGGCGCACATCGACGAGTACGTCCAGACCAACCCCTTCTTCGAGGCCAAGATCTCGAAGATCGAGGAGAAGGCCGTGGAAAGCTCACTCGAGACCGAAGCGCTCATGCGCACGGTGCGCGAGCAGCTCGAGAAAGTGATCAGCCTCGGCAAGATGCTTTCGCCGGACATCCTCATGGTGCTCGACGACATCAATGACGCCGGCCGCCTCGCCGACCTCGTGGCCTCCAACCTGGGCCTCAAAGTCGCCGAAGCGCAGATGATCCTCGAGACCACCAACTCGACCGATCGTCTCAAGAAGATCAACGACATCCTCCAGAAGGAGCTCGAAGTCCTCGCGATCCAGGCCAAGATCCGCAGCCAGGCCAAGGACGAGATGACCAAGACGCAGAAGGAATACTTCCTGCGCGAGCAGATCCGGGCGATCAAATCCGAACTTGGCGACAACGACACCAAGGGCGAGGAGATCCAGGAGCTGAAGGACAAGATCTCGGTCTGCAAGATGCCCCCCGAAGTGGAGCAGGAAGCGCTCAAGCAGCTTGCCCGCCTCGAGCGCATGCATCCCGACGCGTCCGAAGCGTCGATGCTTCGCACCAATATCGACTGGCTAGTGGAAACGCCGTGGTCGAAGCACACGAAAGACAACCTCGACATCGTCCGCGCGAAAGCGATTCTCGACGAGGATCATTACAACCTCACGAAGATCAAAGAGCGCATCCTCGAGTACCTTGCCGTGCGCAAGCTCAAGGACAAGATGAAGGGCCCGATCCTCTGCTTCGCCGGGCCTCCGGGCGTCGGCAAGACTTCCTTGGGCAAGTCGATCGCCCGCGCGATGGGACGCGAGTTCGTTCGCATCTCGCTCGGCGGCGTGAAAGACGAAGCTGAGATCCGCGGCCACCGCCGCACGTACGTCGGTGCCCTCCCGGGCCGCATCGTGCAGGGTCTCAAGCAGGCCGGGACGAACAACCCGGTCTTCGTGCTCGACGAGATCGACAAGCTCGGCAGCGACTTCCGGGGCGACCCGTCGGCCGCCCTGCTCGAAGTGCTCGATCCGGAACAGAACTACGCGTTCCGCGACCATTACCTCAACGTCCCGTTCGACCTGAGCCACGTGATGTTCCTGGCGACGGCGAACATGCTCGACACGATCCCCTCGGCGCTCCGCGACCGCATGGAGATCATCCAGCTGCCGGGCTATACGGAAGAGGAAAAGGTCAGGATCGCCAAGAACTACCTGATCAAGAAGCAGATCTTCGAGAACGGCATCACCGACAAGCACCTCGAGTTCACCGACGATGGCGTGAAAAACCTCATCGCCGGCTATACGAGAGAAGCGGGTCTTCGTAACCTCGAGCGCGCGATTGGCACGGTCTGCCGCAAGACGGCCCGCCGCGTGGCGGAAGGAAACGATGAGAAGGTGGTGGCGAACTCCGAGATCGTCGCCAAGTTCCTCGGGCCCGCCCAGTTCGTCCGCGAGGACGAGCAGGAAAAGGACGAGGTCGGTATCGCAACCGGCCTGGCCTGGACCCAGGTGGGTGGCGAGATCCTGTATATCGAAACCACCACGATGCGCGGCAAAGGCGCCATCATCCTGACCGGCCAGATGGGCGACGTGATGAAGGAGTCGGCGCAAGCCGCGATGGGCTTCATCCGCTCGAAGGCGTCGGAGTACGGGATCGATGACAGCGTCTTCGAGAAGACCGACCTGCACGTGCATATCCCGGCGGGCGCCATCCCGAAGGACGGCCCCTCGGCCGGCATCACGATGGCCTCGGCGATCGTCAGCCGCCTCACGAACGTTCCGGTTCGCCGCGACGTCGCGATGACGGGTGAGATCACGCTCACGGGCAAGGTGCTTCCGATCGGCGGATTGAAGGAAAAAGCTCTCGCGGCCATGCGCCACGGGATCAAGACCATCATCATCCCCGAGAAGAACAAGAAAGACCTCGAGGACATCCCGGAGGAGTTCCGTGAGAAGCTCACCTTCATCCCGGTGAAGACCTTCGAGGACGTCCTGGCGGTGGCTCTCACGACTTCCGACGTCGCGGTTCCCCGCGGCTCCAAGAAGAAAACGAAGGGTGTCACCCATCTCAAGCCGCGCAAGTCGGGTAGCGTCGACCGGGCCGCTTGAAGACCGAAAAATCAATACATGAAATCGGCCCTGGTGCCTCGCATCAGGGCCGA
This sequence comes from Deltaproteobacteria bacterium, assembly GCA_016194795.1. Lineage (GTDB taxonomy): Bacteria > Bdellovibrionota > UBA1018 > UBA1018 > UBA923 > JACQAX01. The sequence goes on from JACQAX010000203.1 coordinate 5,894, forward strand.
TTTCTTTTTCGGGCCCTTGGGACTAGTATAGCGCCATGCTCATCCACGGCGGCAGCTTCAATCCGATGAAAGCCCTTGTGATCGCCGTATTGCTCCTCGCCCTCGCCTTCGGCGCCTCGAGCGAGACGGCTTTTTTCTCGCTCAACCGCTTCCAGCTCCGGCGCATCAAGGAACGTTACAAGACGGCCTATGGCCGTATCCGCACCCTGCTCGCCCGCCCGAGCCGGCTCCTCATCATGATTCTGCTCGTGAGCGAGCTCGTGAACCTCACGATCTCGTCGCTCGTCACCGGGACGCTCGAGCAGCGCTTCGGCGGCGGCACCCACACCGCCAACCAGTGGTATCTCATCACGGCGCTCTCGCTGGCGATCAACCTTCCCCTGCTCGTCGTGATCGGCGAGATCACCCCGAAAATCATCGCGGCGAAGATGAACCGCATCGTGGCGCTCGTGAACTCGGGGCCCCTCTATCTGCTCTACAAGATCCTGTTGCCCGTGCTCTGGGTCTTCGACGCCGCGATCGGCTTCGTGCTCCGGAGCCTGAAGGCCGAGGGCCGCGACCACCTGTCGAAAACGATGTCGGTGCTCAGCGAGGACGACTTCGTGCTGCTCATGGAGGAAGGCCACCGCGAAGGCACGGTCGATCCCGGAGAGCGCAAGCTCATCAAGAACGTCTTCGAGTTCGACGACAGCACGGTCTCGGAGGTGATGACGCCGATCTCGCAGGCGTTCAGCATCGCGGCGAACGCCCGGGTCATCGACGTCATGCCCGAGATCCGCGCGCAGAAGTTCTCGCGCGTCCCCGTCTACGGCAAGAGCAAAAAGCAGATCGTCGGCATCCTCTTCGTCAAAGACCTGCTCGCGCTGCGCAACCACCCCGGGCTGGCCGAAACCGAGGTGAAGTCGCTCATGACCCGCCCGATGCACGTCGGCCCGAACATGCGCCTCTCGCTGCTCTTCCGGCGTTTCAGGGAGTCGAAATCGCACATGGCCGTCGTCGTGAATCCCGTGTCGCACGTTCGGATCCGGCAGAGCGAGAGCGGCCATTTCGACGAAGAGGCCATCGGCGTCGTCACTCTCGAGGACGTGCTCGAGAGCATCTTCGGCGAGATCGCCGATGAGCGGGACGTGCTGGTATGACGCTGACCCTGCTCGTCGCGCTCGTCATCGCCGCCGTCGTGATCGAGGGCTTCTTTTCGGGGTCCGAAATGGCCCTGATCTCGGCCGACCGCCTGGCGCTCCACAAAATGGCGCAGAAAGGCAACAAGGGCGCCAAGCTCGCGCTCAAGCTCGTCGCCAAACCGGAACGCGTGCTCGCCACCACGCTCGTCGGCACGAACGCGTGCGTGGCGCTGACGGCAACCCTCTCCACGCTTTACGTCTTCAAAAACTACGGCACCCATTACGAGGTCGAGACCGTGCTGGCGCTCTCGCCCATCGTGCTGATCTTCGGCGAGATCATCCCGAAGACGATCTTTCAGCGCTACTCCGAGGCGCTCGCGCCACGAGTGGCCCCGCTCGTGCAGCTGGCAAGCTGGTTTTTCCGACCGATGATCTGGGTGCTCGAGGTTTATACCGACTGGCTTTCGCGCCGGCTCCAGCCGATCGAGGAGGCCGTGACGGGCCGCCGGCCGAGCCATCGCGAGGAGCTCCGCTACCTCCTCACCTACGGCCAGAAGGAGATTTCGCTCAAGACGTCCGAGCGCCGGATGATCCGGCGAATTCTCGACTTCTCGAAGGCCGAAGCCAAAAACGCGATGCTTCCCCTCATCAAGGTCGACATGATCGAGGACAGCCTGCTCGTCGACGAGGCGCTGGAGGCCTTCACCCGTTTCGGCCACTCGCGTCTTCCGGTCTACCACGAGCGCGTCGACAACGTCGTCGGCGTGCTCCACGCCTTCGACCTGTTTTCAGAGCAGGACGGCGCCAAGCCCGTCACGCAGGTGATGAAGCCCGCCCACTACGCTCCCGAGAGCCAGCAGCTCGAGAAGCTGCTGTATACGATGCAACGGCGAGGAATCCAGATGGCCATCATCGTCGACGAGTACGGCGGCGCCGTCGGCATTCTCGCTCTCGAGGACATCCTGGAGGAAATCGTCGGCGACATCAAAGACGAGTACGACCACGACACCTCGCTTTACCGCGAGTTGAGCGAGCGCGAATACCTGATTCAGGGGCAGATGGAGATCGCCGCGATCAACGAGCTGCTCAAGCTCAACCTGCCCCGCGGCGACTACGAGACGCTGGCCGGCTTCCTGCTGCAGCAGTTCGACCGCATCCCGGAGGAGGGCGACGAGCTCTACTACGGCGACCTCAAATTCGTCGTGCGCAAGGCTTCGAGCCGGATGATCCAGACCGTCCAGATGACTCTGGCGCGCTGAGCGCTAGATGAAGTCGACGTCGCGGGCCAGGTCGAAGTCTTTGTGGGTCAGCCCACCCTCGCTATGCGTCGAAAGCGTGAGCTTCACCTTATTGTAGTTAATGAGGATATCGGGGTGGTGGTCGACCTTTTCAGCAGCCTCGGCGACCTGGTTGACGAAGCGCATCGCCGCCTTGAAGTCGGCGAAGACGTAGCTCTTTTCGATGGCTGCCTGGCCCTGACGCGCCCAGCCTTCAAGCTGAGATAGCCGCTCGTCGATCTGACTTTTTTCCAGAAGAATTGGCATGGTCCCCTCCGCGACGGCAAGAGTTGCCGCATTGAGCTTTTTGTACCCACTGCTATCCTAATTGGGAAGGGGGACCTGTGCCTAAAACCGCATTGGTCGTGGATGACGTCGCGTTCGCCCGCAAGGTCATCAAGGAAATTCTCACTGCTGCGAAATACACGGTCGTCGGCGAAGCCGCGACCGGCGACGAAGCGATCGCGATGTACAAGAAGCTCAGCCCGTCCTTCGTGACGATGGACGTCGTCATGCCGGTTCGCGGCGGCATCGAGGCGACTCGCAAGATCCTCGAGGAGGACAAGGACGCGCGGATCATCATGATTTCGGCGATGGGCCACGAGCAGCTGCTCATGGAGGCGATCAACGCCGGCGCGCGCGACTACATCCTGAAGCCCTTCGCCGCCGAAGACCTCGTCCGCGCCGTCGACAAGCTGATGGCCGACGCCGACGAGGACCCGATCATTTCCCAGGCCAAAGGAGTGACACATGGAGCGTGAGCAGTTCGAGAAAATAGAGGGGATAACCCGGA
>JACQAX010000204.1 GCA_016194795.1 Deltaproteobacteria bacterium
ATCGCGACCGACGACGCCGTTCGCGTGGTCGTCGTGCGGGGCGCGGGCCCGGTCTTCTGCGCCGGCGGCGATCTCAAGTGGATGCAGGAGAGCGTCAACCTCTCCGGCCCCAAGAACCTCGAGGACACGCGCCAGCTCGCCAAGATGTTCGCGACCCTCAACGACTGCCCGAAGCCGGTCGTGGGCCTGGTCCACGGCGCGGTGATCGGTGGCGGCGTCGGCTTGACGTCGATCTGCGACTACGTGATCGCGAGCAAAGAGACCATGTTCAGCCTGGCTGAAGTCCGTCTCGGGATCATCCCGGCGTGCATCGGCCCGTTCGTGCTGGCCAAGATCGGCGAGAGCCACGCGCGCGCCTACTTCATGTCGGCCGAGCGCTTCAGCGACGAGCGGGCGCTGCAGATCGGGCTCGTGCACGAGGTCGTCGAGACGCCCGAGGCGCTGAACGGCGCCTGCGAGCGCATCGCGAAGAACCTGCTCCAATGCGGGCCCAACGCGATGACCGCGGCCAAGCGCCTCGTGCGCGACATCAAGGCGCGCACCTTCGAGGAGTCCCTCGAGCACGTCGCCAAGGTGCTCGCTGATCTTCGTGTGACGCCCGAAGGGCAGGAGGGCCTGAAGGCCTTCCTCGAGAAGCGCAAACCGAATTGGATCAAATGATGAAAGTTCTCGTCGCCAACCGCGGAGAGATCGCCTGCCGCGTGATCGCAGCGTGCCGTTCGCTCGGGCTGAAAAGCGTCGCGGTGTACTCCGACGCCGACGCCGGCGCGCGCCACACGCGGCTTGCCGACGAGGCCGTGCCGATCGGCCCGGGACCGGCGGCCGAGAGCTATCTCAACGCGCAGAAGATCCTCGACGCCGCCGTCAAGACGGGCGCGACGGCCATCCACCCCGGTTACGGCTTCATGTCGGAGCGCGCGCATTTCGCCGAGGCCGTCGTGAAGGCCGGCCTCACCTGGATCGGCCCGTCGGCGAAGGTCATCGACCTCATGGGCAACAAGATCGCCGCGAAGGTCGCCGCCGAAAAGGCCAAGGTGCCGACGCTCCCGTGGGCGCTTCTGAAGGACGGCTGGACGAAAGCCGACCTCGAAGCCGGCGGAAAAAAGGTCGGCTTTCCCCTGCTGCTCAAGGCGGCCGCCGGCGGCGGCGGGCGCGGCATGCGTCTCGTCGAGAAGTCGGCCGAGCTCTTCGAGAAGGCCGAGAGCGCGATGCGCGAGGCGCAGGGCGCGTTCGGCTCGGGCGAGCTATTCCTCGAGAAATACTGCGCGGCTTCGCGCCACGTCGAGGTTCAGGTCATGGGAGACGCGGCCGGAACGGTCGTGTCTCTCGGCGAACGCGAGTGCTCCGTGCAGCGCCGCCACCAGAAAGTGATCGAGGAGGCGCCGGCGCCGAACCTCTCGGACAAGACCCGCAAGGCGCTCTGGACGGCGGCCGTCTCCCTCGCCAAAGCGGTGGGCTACGTCAACGCGGGCACCTGCGAGTTTCTGGTCGACGGCGAGGAGAATTTCTACTTTCTCGAGATGAACACCCGTCTTCAAGTGGAGCATCCCGTGACCGAGCTCGTCTGGGGCGTGGATCTCCCCGCGCTTCAGCTTCGCGTCGCTCAGGGCGAGAAGCTCCCGAAGGAGGTCGTGGCGGCTTCGCCGCGTGGACATGCGATCGAAGTGCGCATCTATGCCGAAGACCCCTCGAAGGGCTTCATGCCGTCGCCGGGCAGGCTCGAGCGTTTCACGACGCCGATTCTTCCTTATCTGCGCGTCGATACCGGCTATGAGACCGGCAGCGAAGTGCCACTCTATTACGATGCGATGCTGGCCAAGATCATCGCCTGGGGCATGGACCGCGAACAGGCGCGCCGCACGCTGCTGCAAGGCGTGCGTGGGACGTCGGTCGTGGGTGTCGCGTGGAACGGGGCTTACCTCTGCGACATCATGGAGCACCAGCGCTTCATCGATGGCAAGGTGACCACCCAGTTTCTGGGCGAGGCGTTCGCGTCGTGGAAGGGCGAGGTTCGCTCGAAGGCTGATGCCGACGCGCCGGGTGCTTCGGTGCCCGCGGCCGCGCCGGCGTCACCGTGGCGGGTTTTCGGCTCAGGCGGCGGAAAGCTGGGATTCACCGGCGCGCGCGCCAAGGGTGGTGGCTACGACGAGCACGATTTCACGCAAGGCGGTCCGCTCGTCGCTGAGTATCCGGGCAAAGTGCTCAAAGTTTTGGCACGGGCAGGACAGAAAGTCTCGAAAGGCGACGTCGTTGTCGTGTGCGAGTCGATGAAAATGGAGTTTTCATATTCCGCTCCCTCTGAGACAACCGTGAAGAGCGTCGGCGTTCAGGAGGGGCAGGTGATTGCCGCCGGAACGCTGCTCGTCGAGTGGGAGGAAGCTTCATCGTGATGAATTGGCCGCTACCGAGCACCGTGCGCCTGTTTGAAGTCGGGCCGCGCGACGGGTTGCAGAACGAGAAGGTGCCGCTTTCGCTGGAGTCGAAGCTCGCCTACATCGAAGGCCTGCTCGCGAGCGGTCTCAAAGACGTCGAAGTCGGCGCGTTCGTGCGCGAGGATAAAATCCCCCAGATGGCCAGCTCGCTCCAGATCTTCAAGGAGCTCGAGAAGCGCGGCTGGAGCAAGAAACGCGGCGTGACGCTCTGGGCGCTCTGCCCCAACGAGCGCGGGCTCGACCGCGCGCTCGAGGCCGACTGCCGCGCCATCGCCGTCTTCACCGGCGCCACCGACACCTTCACCCAGAAGAACATCGGGATGAACGTGAAAGAGTCGTTGCAGGTTTTCGAGCGCGTCACCGAGCGCGCCCGCAAGAACAAGATCCGCGTGCGCGCCTACGTCTCGGTCTGCTGGGGCTGCCCGTACGAGGGCAAGGTGAAGCCCGCGAGCGTCGTGAAGCTCGCGCGCAAGCTCCTCGACATGGGCGTCGAGCAGGTGAGCCTCGGCGACACGATCGGCGTGGCCAACCCGCGCGAGGTCGTCGACCTGCTTCTGCGCGTGAAGCCCGAGATCACGCGCGATCAGATCGCCGGCCACTTCCACGACACGCGCGGCACCGCGCTCCCGAACTGCCTGGCCGCCGTCGGCTTCGGCGTGCGCACCCTCGACTCCGCAAGCGGGGGGCTTGGTGGCTGCAACTACGCGCCCGGCGCCTCGGGCAACGTCGCCACCGAAGACCTCGTCTACATGCTCGAGGGCATGGGCATCCGCACCGGCGTGAAGCTCGACAAGCTTTGCGAGGCCAGCCGCATCGCCATCCAATCGCTCGGACGTATCCCGGCATCGAAGTATCTCCAGGCTTGGCTCGCCAAAAACATTCCCAGTGTCGCGTAATCACGAGCTTAATTACTGACACGACCAGTTGTTAAGAAATCTGTACAATTTCATCTCATGATGAAGCGATTCTTCACTCCGGCCGTGGTTCTCCTGTTTTTCTGGTCGACCGCCCTCGCCAGCGAGCGCGGCCAGAAGAAGCTGGGCCTCACTGGCGAATACAACTTCGGATCCGAGCTCCTGGGCGCCGCCTTCGCCGTCAACGCCACCGATTGGTTCCGCCTGCAGCTCGGCTACGCGTTTCCAGCCAAGACACCAAACAAGTTCAACGCCCAGCTCGAGGGCGCCGGCAAGCTCTTCGTCCCCGACTGGAACTTCTCGCCCTATATCGGTCTAGGCAGCGGCCCGAGCTCCGGCACCATCGCCGTGATCATCGGCGTCGACTACACCGCCCAATCCGGCTTCAACCTCGGCGCCGGCTACTCGCAGGTGAGCACGAACGGCGCCAGCGGCACCGTGATCTACATCGGCTACTACTTTTAGAACGAGCGGAACGGGAAGAGACCATAGTGCTTCCGCTCGATGACGGGACGTCCGTCGCCCCTGGGTCGCCTGTTTTTTTTGGAGCTCTCCTCCCCATTGGCGTTGTGGCGTTTTGGGACGAGGACACAGTTTAGGGCAAGCTCGATCCGCTTTAGAGTCCTCACTTGTGGGTAGTGAATTCCGCGCTCGATTCTGCTCAGATGGGTCCGGTCGACGTTCACGAGGGCGGCGAGTCCCGTCTGTGAAAGCTTGAGAGCCAAACGCGCCTGGCGGATTCGGTAACCCAGCTCGCTTGCCGGGGTGCCGATCTCCAGCGCCTCGTGCAAGCTGAGGGCGTAGCGGTCCGGGTTTCTCATTTGCGGCTGGTCCGTGTCGTGGATCGCGCCGGAGAGCAACGCGCTCAGATGCGGCCGCATCGCCATGATCAGGGCGAGAGTGAAAGTCCTGCGCGTCTTTCGACCCAGAGGCTTCGCGCCAACTCGCAACGTGATCGTAAAGGGGGCCGAGTACATCCGGACGACGGTCTCGCGCTCGCATTCGGTGATTTCATGGGGCGGTAAAGCTTGTTTGTCGATTTCGGTCATGGGTGGAGCATTCAGCAAGAGGTGTTCCATCGGATGACGACACCACAACGCCAATGGGGAGGAGGCGGCGCGCGCCGAAAGCGCAGGCCGCGGCGGCTTCAGGCTCACTTTCCGGTGCGCTTGCTTTTGAAGAATCGGGAGAGGACGGCGCCGCACTCGGCGACTCCGAGGCATTCCATCTTGTAGCGGTGGTTGAGCTGCTTGTTTTCGTGCAGGTTGAGCCCCAGGGTCACCGCGCCGGCCTTCGGGTCGGTGACGCCGTAGTAGACGTGGCGCACGCGGGCTTGCTGGAGCGCGCCCGCGCACATCGGGCAGGGCTCCAGGGTCACGTAGACGTCGCAGCCGGGCAGGCGCCACGACGAGAGCTTCCGGGAGGCTTTGGAGAGCGCCACGAGCTCGGCGTGTCCCAGGATCGACTGCTTGTTTTCACGCAGATTGTGGCCGCGCGCGATGATCTTTCCCTCGTACACGACGACCGCCCCCACGGGGACCTCGTCTTTTTCGGAAGCCTTGGCGGCCTCTTTGAGCGCCTCGCGCATGAACTTGAGGTGTGCGTCGCTCACTTTTTGTTCTTACCCTGGTAGCGCTGCTCGCGCTGGAGGTACTCCTGCCAGTTGCGCTCGCGGCTCATCTGGCTGTAGACGCGCGCGAGCTTGCGGAGCTTCTGGGTGGCCTGTTTGAGGCAAAAGATCGTTTCCTTGTTGAGCGTGTTGAACTTCACGCCGATGCCCTTGGGGTGGGTGACGGTGCTTTCGGTGCGCCAGACGACGTGGCCGGCGCAGCGCACGGGACGCTCGAAAAGCGCGAAGTCGAGCGTGATGGTCTCGTCGGGCGTGAAGTACGAGTGCGTCTTGATGAAGCAGCCGCCCAGGCTGAGGTCCATGATCTCGCCTTCGAGCTCGCTCTTGTCCTCGCGGACGAGCTTGGTTTGCACGCTCAGCTTGTAGCGGGGGTCGCTTTCCCACCAGCGGATGCGTGGAAAAAAATAGGGCACGCGGATCTCGCGGCCGATGAGGTAGATCACGAGGATCTGGAGCCCGAGCGTCGTGAAGAAGCACACCGTCTTCATGTCGCCGACGGAATTGTGCGAGAGATCGTAGGCCACTTCGTAGGTGATGAGAAAATTCGAAAACACGAACATGTACCAGCCGTACCAGCGGATGCGCAGCACCCCGATTCCCGCGATCACGGCGAAGAAGCAAACGAACCAGTAGCCCGGGCTCAGGATGACGCGAATGATGCCGTCGAGATTCAGCGCCAGCGGAAACAGCGTGTAGATGAGATAGCTCGCCGGATACGACATCCAGAGGTACGAGATCAGGCGGAGGGTGCGCGAAGTGTAGGTTCGGCTCATCACATTTACCTAATTGTTAATATTCGTTTGGAAGCTTGAAAATTGTCCAGTGGTTTCAACCTGTGTCAGGAGCCATTTTTTGCCGCCGGCGTCTTTTAGGAGGAGTAAAATAAGACCCAACACAGCCGCTAACTCGCGACTGCAACTTAGGAGGTGCGAGTATGATACTGAAGACCCACCGCGCAACGATCCGACACGTCGCCATCGATGCGTGGGCGCTCTTCCGCGACACGATGCGGAGGGCAGCTTCTGAAGAAGTCTGGGGTCACCAGTTCGAAGCAGATGCCGGTTCGCATGAAAGATCTCCCCCGCGCGCCTGAGACGGCGCCGGCGGTCCCGAGCTGATTGTCAGCCGGGGTCTGACCGACCGGGGTGCTTTGAGACGGGTCCCGCGGCGGGTGTTACGCCCCGCCAGATCGGCACTCACCCCGTCTGGATGCTCTGATCTCAAAATTTAATAGTTCTCAAAACCACCCTCCTTCGGGGCGGGCGGTTCAAAAAAGAAATAGAGTCCAGTTTCTTATCCGACGTCTACTAGCGATGGTCGGCTGGACCAGGATAAAACAGAAAGCCCGGGACTCCTCAGCTGAGTAACCCGGGCTTTTCTTTTTCTGTTTCCGAAAACGCTTATTCGCCTACCGTCTATTCGCCCGAAAGCTGGGCGGCGAACGCCACCGCGAGCTTCACGAACTTGGCTGCGTGGTCGGCGTCCAGGAGCTCGTCCCAGGTGTCGCGTTCGGTGTGGATGCGATGGTTCATCTCGCCCATGGGCGACTCGAACGGCATGACCGAGGGATAGCCGTAGCGGGTCCAGGACGCGTGATCGCTGCAGCCGTAGCCACAGCGGTCTTCCTTCACGTCGCCACCCACGTAGAGGCCGTAAAGCTGCTCGGTCCACTGGGTCAGCTCGCGGTCGACGTTGTCGGTGATGAACGTCACGGCATGGGCTTCGCTGGGATAAGCGACCATGTCGAGCTGCAGAACGGCGCGCACCTTGCGGCCGGTGGCCTGGTAGTGCTGGGCGATCACGCGGCTACCCAGGAGCCCCAGCTCTTCGGCGGCGTACCCGAAGATCTCGATCGTGCGCTTGGGGCGGGCCTGACTGGAAAGCAGCACCCGGAAAGTCTCGGTGAGCGCCGCGATGCCGGAGGCGTCGTCGTCGGCTCCAGGAGCCACTTTCGAGCCCCGGCGATTGATGCTGTCGAGGTGGCCGCCGAGCACGACGACGGGAAGCTCAGGGTCGGCTCCCGGGATCGTGATGCGCACGCTCTTCTGCGCGTACCCGTCGGGGCCGGGGACCGTCTCGACCTTGATGTCGTCGCGGCCGGCTTTGCGGGCCATGTTCTCCCAGGCGTTGCGCAGCCACTCGGGCGCGCTCGCGCCCTCCGGCGAGCTGGCCAGGCGCGTTTTGAAGTTGCCAGAGTAGGCGCCGACGAAGTCGCGCACGTTAGGGGCGCGGACGTCGTCGATCAGCTCGGCGATCCAGGGCTGCTTTGAGCCGAGGCTCGGGAGCGCCTCGGTCACGCGCACGCTCGTCTTGTGGCCGGTCTCGTCGGTGATGTCCATGAAGCCGCCGCAGTGGCCCGTGGTCTCGTGCGAGACCTGCGAGATTTCCGGCACCAGCGCCGCCGGCACGAGAATCACGTTTTCGGTCAGGACGCGGACTTCGCCCGGAAAGCGAAGCGCGACGGCCTTGGCGAGCGCGGGCGACGTTTCGATCAGACGAAGACCGGCTGGCAGCGAAGCCGCGCCGGCCTGTACCGCGAGAAAAAGCCCGAAGAGCGAAAATGCGAGTTTCATGGATTTGGATCCCCCGTTTGGGCAAAATGCTCGGGCTCGCGCGTCGCTTCGTCAAGCTGGTCAGTTAAAAAGATTCTTGAGGTCCTGGATGCGCTTCGGCGCGGGGATTTTCGGCATGTCAGGAACGAGCTTCGGCACCGCCGGCATCGCAGGCACGAAGCTTTTTGGAAGCGCCTTGAACGGGTCGATCTTCAGACGGTTGAGCAATTCCTGGGGGCTGAACTGACGGGCTGCGGCGGGAAGCGCCATTCCCGGCGCGAGCGCGCTCATCATGCCGGCGCCGACGTCGAGAAACGAGCCGGGCTTCAGGAGATCGGTGAAGCTCTTGGCCAGCGAAACCGTTCCATCGAGAGTGTGGACCTGCGACTGGCCCGCTTTCGGGTCGTGCTCGACGACGAACTCGGTGCCACGAACGCCCATGGCCGCCGTCGGCGTTTCGACGACGAAAGGCTGGTCGCTCGAGTAGTGTTGTTTCACCCACGTGTGGAGCATGCCGTATAGAAGCGACAGGCGCGTCGAGTGGCGCTGGGGCGTCGCGATGTCTTTGACGACCAGGTCGCTCGACGGGCCAACCACGATCTCGCTTTCGTCCTTGAGCGTGATCGCCACGCTCTGGCCGGCGCCCGTGAGGACGTGGTCCGCGGTATAGAGGCTGTCCCCGACGCTCGCGACGAGCGTTCCCTGAGCGTTTCTCACTTTCACGTCCTGGGCGCCGTCGATCCGGGCCACCTTGCCGGCCGGGAGCTGGCTCTGGCCCCAGGCGACGGAGAGCGCGACTAAGACTGGAGCGATTTGCATTGGTCTAGTATACTCAGACCATGACGATTATTCTCGGATTCTTGAGTGCCGCGCAGGCCGTCGCCTGCATGGCTTTGAGCAACTCGCCCGTGAAGATCCAGCGCGAAGAGACGGCGATCGTCTGGGACGACCAGAAAAAAATCGAGCACTTCATTCGCAAGGTCGACTTCAAAACGAGCGCCAAGGACCTCGGCTTTCTCGTGCCGGTTCCGGCCAAGCCCGAGATCGCCGAAGCCGACGGCAAGGCCTTCGAGCGGCTCCAGAAAGAGTTCGGCGGGCCCGAGCCGCTCTCGGCCGCGGCCCCGCAGACGCGTTCGGCCGGCGCCGGCGCGAACGCCGGCACCGTGACGGTGCTCGAGGAGAAGCGCGTGGCCGGGCTCGACGTCGCGGTGCTCGAGGCGAGCAATGCCAAGGCGCTCGCCGACTGGCTCTCGAAGAACGGCTATCCTTCGCGTCCGGCGGCCGAAAAATGGCTCGAGTCGTACGTGAAGGCCCAGTTCAAGATCGTGGCCTTCAAGTACGCGGGTGGCGGGCCCGGCTCGGACGTCATCGCTTCGAAAGCCGTGCGCCTCTCGTTCGCGGCGCCGTACCCGTTCTATCCTTATAAAGAGCCCTCGGACGCCGAGTCGCCTCTCGGGCGCCAGCTTCGCGTCTATCTTTTCGCGCCCCGCGTGGCGCACGCCTACACTTACAACGGGACTTCGCGCGTCGAGTGGACGGCCGCGACGACCTTCTCGGGCGAGGTGAGCAACCCGACGCTCGCGCTGGCAGGAATTCTCCCACCGGCGCAGATTCCGTCGGGCGCGCTCACCGTGACGTCGTTTCTCGACGGCTCGCTCAAGCGTCCCGATAACGCCGAGCTCTTCTTCGAGCGAGCGCCGTAGTCGAGCTCAGTGTCCGGGGCCACCCATATTGGGCGAGCCGGGACCGGTGCCGGTGCCGGGCGTGCTGCCCGGCGTGGTGCTCGTGGTGGGACCCGACTGCACCGGGCTCACGTTCTTGGTGCCGCTTGCGCCGCTCGAGCCGCG